>CAZMDT010000097.1:0-1066 GCA_964564965.1 uncultured Planctomycetaceae bacterium
TTTCCGCGGACAGCGGATGTACTTCCGGGCGGCGGGAGCGCAAGATGCGCCATCCGCCGGCCCCGGTCCAGCGGCGCGCCGGACGCGCAGGAGCGACGCGACATGCCCATGACGCCACGCGAGCGATGGCGGGCACTGCTCGACGGCGAGAAGCCCGACCGCATCCCCACGGACTACTGGGCGACGCCCGAGGTGACGCGGCGTCTTCAGAAGGACCTCGGCTGCGACGGTGTGGAGGCGCTCTGGGAGCGGCTGCACATCGACGGCGTGGAGGGCATCCACGCCCCGGCGGGCGAGGCGCGCTTCCCCGGCGACAGCGAGGCCGACATGTGGGGGCGCCGCTTCCGCCGCGTCGAGCACGCCACGGGCGCCTACGAGGAGATCGCCAACCACCCGCTCGCCGCTGCCGAAACCGTCGAGCAGGTGGACGCCTACCCCTGGCCGGACCCGGACGCCCACGACTGGGAGGCGTTCCGGCAGCGCGTGGGGCGCATCAGCGGCCGGCGAGCGGTCCGCTGCGGCAGCTACGAGCCGTTCCTGCTCTACTGCCACCTGCGCGGCATGGAGCAGGCGCTGATGGACCTGGTGCTCGCCGCGGAGATCGCCGAGGCCGCCCTGCGGCACATCTTCGACTACCACTACCGCCTCAACGAGCGGATGTTCGAGATCGCCGACGGCAAGGTGGACATCACCTACGTGGCCGAGGACCTCGGCTCGCAGCACGGGCTGCTGATGGGCCTGGCGCCGATCCGCCGGTTCATCCTGCCGAACCAGAAGCGGATGGCCGACCTGGCGCGGAGCCACGGCATCCGCATTTTCTACCACACCGACGGGGCCGCCCGGGACGTGATCCCCGACCTCATCGCCGTCACGGGCATCGACATCCTGAACCCCATCCAGTGGCGCTGCCCCGGGATGGAGCGAGAGAAACTGGTGCGCGACTTCGGCGGGCGCATCGCGTTCCACGGCGCGGTGGACAACCAGCAGACGCTCGCGTTCGGCAGCCCCGACGACGTCCGCCGCGAGGTGCTCGACAACATCCGCATCTTCGCGGCGGCGCGGTGGA
>CAZMDT010000097.1:1076-2712 GCA_964564965.1 uncultured Planctomycetaceae bacterium
ATCTGCGCCCCGTGCCACAACATCCAGCCGGTCTCGCCGACGGAGAACATCGTGGCGATGTACGAGACCATCCACAAGCACGGCAGGGGTTGACGGGCCGCGAGAGCGGCGACCGGGCGAACGTGGCCGAGGCGTCGGCGCCGCGTCAGTCGGCGCTGTGGTTCCCGCACTGCTCGATGATCTGGATGACCTTGCGGCTTTCCTCGGGGCGGACGGGCAGCGGGCCGCCCCCGCGCAAGGCCGCGTGGAGGCGGTCGTAGAACTCCCGGGCCGCCCGGTCCCCGCCCGGCACGTCCACCCGGCGCTCGTGCCACTCGATCTGCTCCGAGCTGTAGGTGCCGTCGGAGTAGGGCGGGATGGCCGCCGCCTCGGGCAGCGCCGCCAGCGACGCCGGGTCGCAGCACTTCAGGCGGAAGCCGCCCTCGGTGCTCACCATCGCCCCGTGCTTGCCGAGGACGAGCCATTCCGGCTGGGTCTCGGCGCAGCAGGAGAACAGGTCGATCTGCGCGACCACCGACCGCCCGAGCAGCACGATGACGGCCTGGTCCTCCGCGTCGCCGGCGCCGACCGTCAGCCGGGCGTCGCCGAAAACCTCCCGCACGTCGTAGTCCAGCAGGAGGAGCACCTGGTCGAGCAGGTGGGCGCCCCAGTTGTTGAGGATGCCGCCGCCGTAAGAGCGGATCGCCTGCCAGTCCTTTCGGCGCGAGTAGCTGTACTTGCCGCGGCGGATGAACTGGACGGGTCCGAGGACGCCGGAGGCGATCACCTCGCGGACCTTCAGGAAGTCGGCGTCAAAGCGGCGGTTCTGGAAGACGGTGAGCGGCCCGGCGGCGCTGTCGGCGGCTTCGATGATTCGGTCGGCCTCGGCGAGGCCGGCGGCGAGGGGCTTGTCGACAAGCACGGCCTTTCCGGCCGCCAGGGCGCGGACGGCGATGTCCGCGTGCAGGTGTGTCGGCGTGGTGATGACCGCCAGTTCCACGGCCCGGTCGGCGAGCAGGGCTGCGTCGTCTTCATAGATCGCGCAGCCGAAGTCCCCGGGCGCGGCGGCGCGCTTGGCCTCGTCGGCATCGGCGATGGCGGCCAGGCGGTACCCGGGATGGCCGGCCAGCAGCTTCGCGTGGATGTCCCTGCCGCTTCGACCGAGGCCGATGATGCCGACGCCGATGGGTTCCACTCGTCGCTGTCTCCCTGCCGTCCGGGGCGGCCGAAGGCTGGCAATTCCGGCATTGTCGCCTCGCCGGACGGGCAACGCCAGAGCATCTTCGTGGGGCGTGCCGGGCTCTGGCGGTTGGCCTGCTGCACTTAGCCCCCGGTCCGCGGGGGCCGGGGGTTGACCACGGGGCGGCGCGGCCGGCTCGGCGCATAAACAAGGCGACAGGCAGGAAAAGGAGGAGAACCCGCCTGTCGCCGGCTTCCGGCAGGGGGTGAACCCCGCCGGCAGACCATTGTAGCGCCGGCGCAACAGAAACCCCCGCGTCTGTTACAACGCGGGGGCCGCGCGCGGGTGTGTCGTGGGTGGTCTGCAACATTATGGTAACTGACGGTCACCCGTGTACACGCCCGGCGCCTGGGCACTTCTTCGTCAGATGAAGGGGGGATGTTTAGTTAGCAGGCCCGGAGCGAAGCCCCGGGCGCG
>CAZMDT010000097.1:2722-9678 GCA_964564965.1 uncultured Planctomycetaceae bacterium
AGGCCAACAATGCCACGAAGCTAAAACAGTTTGCGATTATGGAAAATTGGTACGAAAAAAACAAACACCGCCTCGCGTGGGATGCGGAGGCGAGACGATATAGAATCAAGGACTGAACAGGAGAGTCCTTTATTACTGCGGTTACTTTTTCATTGACTTTCGCGCGGGCCGCCCTACAATCAAATCGACACGTCTCGGTACGCGAGCGCGAAAAGGAGATGGGGAGATGATGGGCACGTCGATTCTGCGCTGGCGGCGGGTGTGGGTCTTCGCGTTGGTCCTCGTGTTCTCGCTGCCGCTGTCGGCAGGCGACAAGCCGCCCGCCCCGCAGGGGCCGGGCGAGCACTCCACGGTGGCCTGTTCCGGCGGCTCCTCCGTGCGGGACGACGAGATCGCCGAGACCATCCGCGACAACCTGCCGGAGGACGCCGGCGGCAACCCGCAGGTGAAGGACGTGAAGGTCTTTTTCCAGTGCTGCTACGGCGGCGGCATTCTCGACGACATCCACCGCGTCTTGTCCTATCCGGAAACCCCCCCGGGGGGCATTCCGTGGGTGGGCGGCAGCGCCGCGGACCCCAACGAGTACTCCTGGGGCCCCAACAACGCGTACTGCGACTGGGCCGCCGGGCAGGGCAACCACCCCGGCGGGTATTGGACCGATACGCTCCTGCCCGGCATGTCCGACGGCGGGAACGTCGCGGCCGACGCTGACTCGGCGGCGGCGAACGACCCGGCCGCCCCGGGTGGCACCGTCAGCACCCAGTACGGCATCTCGGAGCATCCGCAGTCGGCCTCGGGCCACGGCGGCAGCAACGTTGGCTGGGGCGTCGGCGACTCCAGCACGAGCCATCAGGTGGTCGCCTTCAGCGGCTCGGGGGAGACGCGGCACACCAACAACGTCAACAACTTCTCCAGCACGTGCAACAGCACGTGGGGCTCGCAGGCCACCGTGCAGTCGAACACCAACGGCACGCGGCAGCAACTGCTGGACATGCTGAAGGCCGCCGCCCAGAACTGCAACAGCAGCACCCAGCTTGTGGTCTACATCAGCGGGCACGGCGACACCGACTTCGACATCGGCGAATGGTGGCGCGCCGTCATGGGCGGCCAGCCCGATGACCCGATCATGTGGGACCCGATCCCCGGCTGGGTCAACTGGGACGGGCTGTTTCCGCTGCACGCGGGCTGGCCGGGCGGGCTGGCGATGATCGCCGAGCAGGGCCTGATGCCCGACCCGAAGCTCTGGCTCAACGTCGGCACGCCGCTGTTCGGCGGCGAGTGGGAGCTGCTGCTGAACGGTTGCCCGATCCCCCTGCCGCCGGAGGTGCTCGCGGGGGAAGACACGCCCCTTCCGGTCGACTGGCCGTGCATTCTGGCGGGCGACAACCTGCTCGAGCTGCTGTGGCTGGGGCAGGGGCAGGCGCCGTCCCTGGAGTTCAGCCGCCTGGAGCTGGGCAGCGGGCGGATCACCGAGGGCTCGACCAACCCGATCCCCGAGCCGGCGTCGATGCTCGGACTGCTCGCGGGTGCGGCGGGCCTGGCCGCCTACATCCGTCGCCGCCGGAACCGGGCCTGACCGCGCGTCCGCACGGCGCCGCGGGCGCGCCGGAGCACGTGTCGGCGGTTCGGCGATTTATTTCTTCGTTGACAACGCCTCCCCGGCTGCTGTAACCTGGAGTTGCTGGGCTCGGGCATTTCTTCTGTGACGTGTGGAGCCCGACATGGAGGTCGCACCCCTTCGCCACATTACCGAGGCGAGCATTTCGTTCATCCGTCCTGCGACGGCCATGGGAAGGAGAGGCGGCGATGTTGACGACGGCGCGGGCCTTTCGCCTTGGGCGACCGGCGGCGTGCGTGCTGCTGCTGACGGCCGCCGCGGCCATGGCCGGAACCGACGTCCTCGTCGACGGCAACCCCAACACCATCCAGAACGAGATCGACCTGACGCTCATCCCCGGGCAGCCGGCCCGCGTGGCGATGGCCTATAACGACAGCCCGTACTCGGGGCCGCTGGGCATCGCCCACAGCGCCGACAGCGGCGCCACCTGGAGCCTGGCGCAACTGTCGATCCCCAGCGTGCCGCTGATCCAGGTCCCCCCGCTGCCGCCCCCGCCTCCGACGGTCCCCATGGGCCGGGAGTTCGACCCGACGATCACCGCCGACACGCAGGGCAACCTCTTCGCCGCGTGCATCGCCGACGGGGCGAACAACCCGGCGGGCAATCCGCTGGGCGGGTATGACAGCGGGCTGTACGCGTTCAAGTCCACGGACTACGGGGCGAGCTGGGGCGCGCCCGTGCAGGTGTCGTACGACGGCCCGACGATGGTGCCCGCCGGCGAGGACCCCGCCTACCGCTACAACGACCGCTGCCGCGTCCGCGCCGATACCTACGCCGCCAGCCCCTACACCGACAACGTGTACGTGACGTGGATCCGGGACCGCGGGCTGCTGGACCGCAGCATTCCCGGCCGCCTGCCCACCAGCGACATCTACTTCTCCCGCTCCACCGACGGCGGGGCGACCTTCAGCGCTCCGGCGATGGTCAACGACCCGAACCACAGCCTGGGGAACATCCCGCTTCAGGCCGTGGCGCCGGACGGGACGATCTACCTCGCCTGGCTCGACTACAACGTGTGGACCGCCGGGCAGGGGCAGATCTACCTGCGGAAATCGACCGACGGCGGGGCGACGTTCCCGGCGTGGGACCCCAACAGCGCCGACCACCCCGTGGCCCAGATCGCGCTGCCGCCGGTGAACCTGACCACGGGCGCCGGCGCGAGCGAGGTCTACACGAAGGCCAACAGCGGCACGCCCATTGCCGTGGCGCCGAACGACCCGAACACGGTGTACATCGCCTACGCCGCCGACCCGGACGGCGCGGGCGCCGACGAGGCGGACGTGTTCCTGATCCGCTCCACGGACGGCGGGCAGACGTGGGGCAATCCGCTGCGCGTCAACGACGACGCCACGGTCACCGACCAGGCGTTCCCGTGGCTCGCCGTCAAGCCGGACGGCACGATCGACGTGGCCTGGTACGACAAGCGCCGCGGCCCGCTGGACGACCTGTGGGACGTGTTCATCGCCCGCAGCGTGGACGGGGGCCTGAGCTTCCTGCCGAACCTGTGCCTCAGCGACGCTTCGGCCCCGGCGCCGGCGAACAACTGGCTGGGCGAATATCTCGGCCTGGCGGTGGACGGCACGTACGCCTACTGCGGGTTCACCTCCTCGAGCCTGGACGCCTCGAACGGCGACGTGTGGTTCGATCGGGTCCGCAACAGCGACATAGGGGAATCACCTGTCATTCCCGAGCCGGCGTCGATTCTGTGCGTTCTGTCGGCCCTTGCCGCGGGGGGCGGGTATCTTTGTCGAAGGCTGGGCGTTGCCAACAGGTCGCAAGGAGCCCGGAAATGCCCGTAATACGGCCCGATAGGGCCCCGTGCGGGCCCCAAAAAAAATCCGCCCAACAAGGCGACCGGGGGGTTGACAAAGTCGCCTGAGGCTATATAATGTTGGCTGGTTGGTACGGAGAAGTGTGCGGGCCAGCCGGCAAATCGTGAAACGGTAGAAGAGAGAGCGAAGAAACGGTGGAGAAGAAGCCTAGAGCGAGTGCTCTAAAAAGGAAAGGGGCTTGATCCATGAGTAAGATGAGGAACCTCGCATGTGTCGTCATCGTCCTGGCTATCGGCAGCATCGCGTGGGGGAGCACGCCCCCGTGGGGTGGTGGGGCCATCTACTGCCACCTGAACGACTATGACATGTCGCGGATCTACACGGGCTATCTCGCCGACGGGAACACGGCCGCAACATCGGGTACGATCTACACGGACCCCGACAATGAGCTGGAGTACTACGATTCGCCGAGGGCGACGTCTGCTACGGAGACCGGCTGGGGCGTCTTCCGCATCGCCGGCGTGTACGAAGCCGAGGAGACGGGCCCCAACAACCTCACGAAGGTCTCTCCGCCGAACATCCTCTGGCAGGACGGCGATGGCGGGAAGGAAATCGTCGGCATCTACTACGGGCAGACGGATGTTTCCGTGCAGTTCGTCGATCTCGGCGACCCGAATGATCCCGGCAGCTGGTTGCAGATCATCCGGTCCGAGGGCGCCTCGTATGACCTCTACTACCAGGACTGGAAGACGTGGGACGAAGGCAACTGGTGCGACCCCAACGACCCGCACTATTCGCGTGCCACGCCCACGACCGACCCCGAGAAGTACGACACGGTCGGCTGGTCGTACGATCCGAACAGCCTCACGTGGACGGCGGACCCCAACGCCGAGCTGGTTCTGTCAGCCGTCGGCGTGAAGGGCGACCAGGCGGAGGAGATCGAGATTACGTTCACGCCTCCGTCCTCGGGCAACTACAACACCTACCTCGACATAACCGGCGGCAGTTGGGAAGACTGGTTTGTCGATGGCCTCTTCCCGTTCGGCGGGGCGGGCGGCACCGACGCGGACCTTCGCCTGAAGGCCACGACCTCGGCCACCAACCTGTGCGACTGGACGCTGTCCTCGTCCGACCCGCTCACCGGTGCGACGATCATCCCCGAGCCGGTGACGATGCTGGCCCTGGGCCTGGGCGTCGCGGGCATCGGCGGGTACATCCGCAAACGCCGCCGCTAAAGGCAGGCGGATCGAGTGAACCCAAACGGGCGAGCCACGCGGCTCGCCCGTTTTCTTGCGCGCTCCGCGCGGGCTTTGCCACATCACCCGCGCCTTCCGACCCCCGCGGTGGTTTAATACCCCACGCGGCCCCCAGGCAGAGCCCTTGTGGAAGGGCCTCGTTCACCGTCCGGCCGGCGGCCACGCCGGCGACCCCTCGGCCGGCGAAGGGAGACTGAGCATGCGTTCGTCCTTGCCCCTCGGCCTCGGCGCCCTGCTGCTGGCCGCGTTCGTGATGAACCCGCCGGCCGCGCCGGCGGCGACACTCGTGGTCAGCCAGCGGCACCCGAAGGCCGATGACGCCGCCCCCGGGACGGAGGCGGCCCCGCTGAGGACCATCGGCGCTGGCGCGTCCCGCGCCACGGCGGGCGACACCGTCCTGGTGCACGCCGGCGTCTACCGCGAGCGCGTTGCCCCCGCCCGCGGCGGGGAGGAGGGCCGGCCGATCGTTTACCAGGCGGCGCCGGGCGAAGAGGTGTGGATCAAGGGCTCGGACGTCTGGCGCCCGGCGTGGCGGCCCGTGGCGGGCCGGCCCGGCTGCTACACCGCCCGGCTCGAGGAGGCCATGTTCCGCACCGGCGCGCCGCCGGGCGCCCTTCAGGTCTACAACCCTTACCGCATCCCGTACCAGACGCGCCCCGGGCGGACGCTCGGGCAGGTCTTCGTCGACGGCCGGCGGCTCCACGAGATGGACACCCTCGAACAGGTCCATGCCATGCCCGGTGCGTGGATCACCGACGGCGAGACCATCACCGTGCACTTCCCCCGCCCGTACGCGCCGCCGGAGCAGCGCCTCGTGGAGCTGACCGTCCGCGGCAGGCTGTTCGCGCCGTATGTCCGCGGGCTGGGGCACATCCACGTCCGCGGGTTCCGGATGGAGCATTGCGGCAACCAGTTCCACCAGGGCTTTTACGGCCGGGGCAGCCGGTTCCCGCAGATGGGCGCCTTCGGGCCGCGCAGCGGGGACCACTGGGTCATCGAGGGCAACCTCATCCGCTACGCGAAGAGCACGGGGATCGACTGCGGCTACGAGGGCCGGTACGACGCCGACGGGCTGGGCCAGTCGCCGGGGCGCCAGGCGGGCTGGCACCTGATCCGCGACAACGAGATCGTGGACAACGGCGCGGCGGGGATCGTGGGGTGCCGGACGCCGGCAACGCGGATCATCGGCAACGTGATCGCCCGCAACGGATACCTGGGCATCGGGGGCAGCGAGACGAGCGGCATCAAGCTGCACTTCTTCACGGGCGGGCTCATCGAGGGCAACCTGATCCGCGATAACGGCACGTACGGCATCTGGGTGGACAACGTCTGGCGCGACAGCCGCATCACCCGCAACGTCATCGTCGGCAACGTCGGGGCGGCGCTGTTCGTCGAGATGGGCCAGGGCCCGCTGATGGTCGACAACAACGTTTTCGCGATGTCGGTGCAGGGGCTGGGGCTTGCGGGCGACGGCGTGTACTCGCACGACGCCTCCGGCGTCACGCTGGCGCACAACCTGGTGTGGTTCAACGCGAACTTCGGCGTGTGGGCGCACGTGGGCACCGACCGCGGCGGCGGGGGCTACCAGGCGTCGCGGTGGCGCGTGGTGAACAACCTCATCGTCGGCAACGGGCGCGGGGCCGTCAGCCTGCCGCTCCCGTCGTCGCGCTCGCGCGATAACGTGTGCGACCACAACCTGATCGCCTCCGGGTACGACCGGGTGATCTCGGAGACGTACGGCTCGCCGCTGGACGACCCGCTGTTCATCTGCAACACGAACAAGGGGCGCGTGCCGATGGCGACGATCGTGGAGCGGTTCGGCAAGGCGCTCGAGGCCGCCGGCGTGCCCGCCGCCCAGCGCCCCAACCTTGCGCTGTGGTCCCGGACGCCCTACCTGTCGCTCCCCGAGTGGCGGCTGCTGACCGGGCACGACACGCACAGCCTTGTCCCGGTCCTGCTCCGCCCGAACCTCTCCGTCGGCGAGCTGCACCTGTCGTTCGTCATCGACGATTCCCCCCGGCGCCTCGGCTGCAAGCCCGTCCCCGGCGTGACGGCGGACCTCTTCGGCAGCCGCATCGCCCCCGACGCCTGCATGCCCGGGCCGTTCCAGACGCTCACCTTCGAGCCGCGCCTGGCAGACCGCAAGAGCTTCGCCACGCCGTTCCGCGGGCCGTACGAGCGCCTCGGGGGCGCGCAGGAGAACCGGTTCGTGCTCTGGCCGCTGGTGAAGCCGGCGGCGACGGCCGCGGCGCCAGAGGCGCCGCCCGCCGCGACGCCACCCGCGCCCGCGGCGCCGTTTGACCTTGAACG
>CAZMDT010000098.1:0-9665 GCA_964564965.1 uncultured Planctomycetaceae bacterium
AGGAGTTCGCCGTCGGCCACACCAAGACGCGCGCACTGCTGAAGCAGTACGGCGCGCCGGACCTGCCGATGCTGGACACGGAACGCGGCTTCGCGGTCAAGGAGGCGGCCGAGGGATGGTCCGGCGGATCAATCGAACGGGCCCGCGAGTTCCAGGCCTGGCACTTCGTCCGGCAGTTCATGGTCGATCAGTTGTACGGAATCCGGCTGACCATGTGGTACGAGTGGGACGGCGAGAAGTTCGGCTTGGCAGACGACGGCGGCTCGCGGCCGGTCTATCCGGCGTGCAAGACGATGTTTGAACAGCTTGGCGGCTACCACCTTGTTCGCCGCATCGACACGGGGCACCACCTGGACTACGTCGTGCTGATGGAGAACAAGGACAAGCAGAAGAAGCTGGTGGTCTGGACCGCGCCGCCGCCGGGCGACGCGCCTGACAAGGCCTTCCCGCACCAGGTGGAGATCGCCATCGGCGTGGACGGCACGGTCGGCGCTGTCGATATCAACGGCCGGGCCTCGCCGGTCCAGGCAGACGGTCAGAAGCATCGCGTGACGGTCAGCGGCGCCCCGCAGTACCTGAGCGTTCCGGCCGGCGCGACGATTGCCGCCCGCTCGATCCCGCCGCTCAAGGCGGCTGTCGCTGAGGCTGCGCCGCCTCCGGCGGGCGCGACCGACCTGAAGCTGTTCGAGGAAAGCGTCGCGTGGAAGTTCGTCGAGAACACCGGGAAGGGCTCGTTCGCGGTCGCCAAGGCCGACGACGGCAAGCCGATCGGCGTGCTCAACTACGATTTCTCCGGGTCCAAGTCGCGAACGACGCCCTACGTGCTGGCGAGCGCCCCGGTGAATATCGCCGCGGGCCCGACGCAGGTCCTTCTGTACGCCCGTTCGCCGGTGAAGCAGCGATTGACCTTCCGCCTGGTGGATGAGACGGGCCAGACCCACCAGTCCAAGGGCGCGATCGACGGCACCGGCCAGTGGGAGGCGATTCGTATCCCGCTGACGCGGCGCCTGGAGCACTGGGGCGGCGCCAACGACGGCAAGATCCATTTTCCCATCCGGAGCATCGTGTTCAGCGTGCCGCTGCCGAACGAGCAGCACAAGACCGGCAAGGTCGAGTACGCCGACGTCGTCACCGTGGGCGGGACCGCCGCCGCGAAGCCGGCCGCCGCGCCGAAGCCGGCTCCGTCGCCGGCCAAGCCGGGCCCCATCGGCCCCGCCGGCCCCGTCGACCTGAAGCTCTTCGAGCCCGGCGTCGAGTGGCAGTTCCTCAAGAACACCGGCGAAGGCTCTTTCGAGGTGGCCAAGGACAGCGATGGCCTCGCGATTGGCGTGCTGAACTACGATTTCACCCAGTCCACGACGAAGGGCATCCCCTATGTCCTGGCGGTCGCGCCGGTCAATATCGTCGCGGGCGCCACCGAAATCCGCCTCAGCGCCCGTTCGCCCATCGCACAGAAGATGACGTTCCGCGTGAAGGATTCGACCGGACAGACGCATCAGTACAAGGGCAAGATCAGCGGCACGGGGAAGTGGGAGGCCATCACCATCCCGCTGACCCGGCGCCTGGAGCACTGGGGTGGCGCCGCGGACGGGACGATACACTTCCCCATCACTAGCCTGACCCTGAGCCTGCCCCTCCCGGGCGAGGAGAACAAGACCGGCAAAGTGGAATGCGCCAAAGCAATCGCCGTGATGCCGAACGGGTCGGCGCCCGCGGCGTCCCAGCCCGCCCCGTCGGCGCCCGCGACGGCGGCCCCGAGCGGACAGGCGTCTCCGACGGGCCCGACCGACCTGAAGCTCTTCGAGGCGGGAGTGGCGTGGGAGTTCCTCAAGAACACGGGCGACGGGTCGTTTGAGCTCGCCAAGGGCGCCGACGGCAAGCCGGTCGGGGTGCTCAGCTACGATTTCACCCGGTCGACCACGAAGGGCATCCCCTACGTGCTGGCCAAAGCGCCCGTCGATGTCGCGGCTGGCGCCACCGAAGTGCGGCTGAGCGCCCGCTCACCCGTGGCCCAGAGGCTGACCTTCCGCGTCGTCGATTCGACCGGCCAGACGCATCAGTACAAGACCAAGATCGAGGGCACCGGGAAATGGGAGACGATCACGATTCCGCTGACCCGACGCCTGGAGCACTGGGGCGGGGCGAACGACGGCACGAAGCACTTCCCCCTGAAGATGATCCTCTTCAGCCTTCCTCTGCCGGGTGAGGACCACAAGACAGGCAAGGTGGAGTTCGCCGACGTGATCGCCGTGATGCCGGACGGTTCCTGAGGCAGGCCGGCCTTCGGGCTCGCCTCAAGAGGTGCGCGCGCCGGTTGCCCGGCGCGGGCGAACCGGAGTCGCAGGCGGACGAACCGGGCGAGGACGACGAGGAGGGGGGGCGATGCCACTGCCCTGTCGATTGCCGCCGCCGGCGGCGTGCTGGTGGTCATCGTGATCGTCGTGGTGGGCGTGCAGTTGGGGCGCCAGCGGGCGTGAGGGCCGGCACGCCGGCTACTTCCGCATCGGCCAGGGGCGGCCGAACAGCCGGGCCAGGTGCTTCGGTACGTCGCCGGATCGCATGAACGCCGGCAGCGGCCCGGCGGTGGACATGATGAAGGCGGTCGAGTTGATGCGGTTCAGGCTGCCGTGGGTCGAGTTGGCGTGGACGAAGGTGGCGAAGAACTTCGAGCCCACGCACGCGTCGTCGGCGAGCGAAACGATGACGTCGGCCGGGTTCTCCACCAGCGCGAAGTGCGCCCGCCATATCCGCTCCGGCGCCGCCGGCCAGTCATGCGTCACCGTCGCCACCAGCAGCTCGTCCGGGTCGTAGTACCCGTCCTTGTCGGCCGTGAGCTGGGCGAGGATCGGTTTCAGGCCGAGCGGGTCGCCGACCGCTGCCTCGTAACTGAATCGCCCGCCGCTCTTCCGGATGGCCGCGCGCTGCGGGCCGTCCTCGCCCGGGGCGAGCACCACGGCGGCCTCGCCGTCGGCGTAGCTGGCGAGCTTCACCCCCGGAACGGTCACGAGGTCCGCGGCGAGGTCGGCCCGGCTGTTCGTGTAGAAGCTGGCGTAGGTGGTCAGGCCGAACTCAATCAGCACGGCGTCGCGCGGCCCCTCAATCCGCCCGGTCAGCCGCCAGCCCTTCTCCGCCAGCAACGATTTGAAGTCGATCCGCGTGGTCGGCTTGTATCCGTGCCCGTGGTCCGAAAGCATCGTGATCTTCGTCATGCCGCGCGTCTCGTGAAGCACCTGCTTGATGAGCCGCTCGATCCCGTCCAGCGATTCGACCTGCCCCTTCGCGCCCAGCCGTGTGCCCATGCCCGCCGTGCTGCTGAAGTACGCGATCATCTCCTGCGTCGCCGCCTTGTCGAAGGTCCGCTTGCAGGCGTCGAGCTCGTCCTCGAAGATCGGTCGCGGCCAGAGGTAAAGAAACGGCACCGTCAGCAGACCCGCGCGGTACTGGATGAGCCGGTTGTACGGCTCGTTCCTTCCGGCCAGATACGCGGTCGATCCGCCGACGACTTTGCCTTGGCGGCGGTCGTAGTACTTGGCCTCGAAGGCCTGGCAGGGCACGTAGTCGAACACGTCCTCCAGCGCCAGGTCGGTCATCGTGGGGTAGGGGGCGATGACGCGCGACGGCCGGTGGAACATCCGCAAGCCGCCCGCGTCGTAGTGCTTGTTCACCACGTCGTAGGCGAAGCCGTCGAGGATGATCACCAGGTGCCGGCAGCGCGAAGCGGGAATCTCGTCGAGCTGGACGATCGTGTCCGCGGCGGCGTCGCCCGTGGTGTCGTAGCCGAGACGGTTGAGCCGCCCGGCGGCATCAGCGTAGAGGAAGAAGTCGGCCGCGCCGCTGGCGTCGGTGTCGTAGGCTTGGACTGCGCCCTGGGCCTCGGCCGGCGTCAGGGGCCGGGCGGGGAAGGTCACATCGGGCCCGCACCCGGCGAGGGCCAGGGCGGCGATGCAGCAGATGCCGAGAATCAGTCGGTTGGGCATAGCGTCTCCTGGCGTGGGGGCGGGGCGCCCCGATTGGGCGGTAGAGGGCTCGAACCTCTGACCTCGCGCTTGTAAGGCGCACGCTCTGGCCAACTGAGCTAACCGCCCGCGGGCCGGCAACGCCAACGGAGTATACCCACCCTGAATGTCGGAATTCAACGCCGGCGGGATGAGCGGTGCTTTCCCCCCGCGCGGGCCGGCGTCGCGCGGTCCCGGTGCGCGGTTGGCGCATAGGGCGGGCGGCGGCCGGGGGAGACCGCCGCCCGGGGGCACCAGGAAGACGCCTCAAACGACGAGTTGCTCGTCGTGGAGGACATCACGAAGCTTGCCGAGCGCGAGGTTCTGTATCTGCCGGACGCGTTCGTTGGTCAGGCCGACCATCCGGCCGACTTCGGCGAGGGTCTTGCCCCTGCCCTGGGCGCCGATGGCGAACCGCTCGACGACGACCGTTCGCTCGACATCGGTGAGGTCGGCGCTGTTTCGCGCGAGGACGTCCCGGACGGCATCGATGGTGTCGCTGCGCTGCATGTCGTGTTTGTGGACGTCGTAGTCGCTCCGCTCGAGGTCGGGGTCGAACTCGACGGGGAAATGCTTCCGATACCGCCCGGTCTTCGTCGCCAGGCGGTTGAAGCCCTTCAGGATCGACCGGCAGGCGTAGGTGGAGAACTTGAACCCGCGCGACACATCGAACTTCTCCACGCTTCGCAGCAGGGCCATGTTGCCCTCCGATACCAACTCGCCGAACTCGACGTTGGGAATCCGCGTCCGCTTCGCCATGGCCAGCACCAGGGCCATGTTTGCCCGCACGAGGGCGGCGCGGCACTTCATCGCCCGCTGGAACCAGAGGACCATCTCCTTCGCCCTCGGGACGGTGCGCCGCCTCTGCTGGGCGCGGGCGAGTTCGCTGAGGCGGAAGCGGGCGCAGTTGTACTGGAGGAAGAGGCGCTCCTCCTCCCTGGCCCGGAGCGTGGTCCGTCGGCGCTTGCGGGGCTCCACGTCCTCGGGCACCTCGGGGAACTGCGTCCACTGGGCAACGACCACGCGCTCGGCGTCCGGGCCGAACAGCTCGTCCTCCGTCGCCGGGTCGCGGAACGACGGATGCGCGACGTAGTCGATTTCCTCGGGGATGCGGTCGTACAGGCGGCATTCGTGGGAGGTGAGTCCCTCGGAGATCGCCAGGGACCGCCCGTCACGTGCAACAGCGGCTGGCGCGTTCATCGTCGTGGTCCTTTCTGTGTCAGCGGGCTTCGGTGCGGGGCCCATCGTGCTGTGCATTGTTGGGCCATCTTTTACTTCTATACGGGCGAAAGCATGCCTCCGTTCCCGGAGGCTGTTCGTTTATCGCTTCAGTGCTCTAATCGTATGTATTTGGTACGATATTGAAATGATAATCCTCGGAATCGATGAAAAAACTTTGCCCTTGACGGGATGCCCTGACCGCTGCCGGTCACGTCCTGGGTTCAAGTTTCGATGGCTGAATGACTTATCACCAGAATCGCGTATTGCGTTCTGCCGTGTGCCTGCCTCTGCCAGGTAGCCGAGTCACGGGCCGGCGTGGGACTGGCAGCCGCTGCCGCAGCAGTCGGGCAGATCGCCCGGCGGGCCATTGCCTCCGGCGGCGAGCTTCGCTATCCTGCTCGCCTTGCGCCCACGGGCGCCTGAACCAAGGAGCCTCACGTGGTCACCGCCATACCGACCGCCAGACAGCTTGAGTTCCAGGACTGGGAGTTTGGCCTGTTCGTCCACTTGCTGGCCGGGCCTTACAGGAAATGGAGCGGCCGGGCAGCCGGCGAGGCCCCCCTGGCGGCGTTCTTCAGCCCTGAAGAGCTCGACTGCGATCAGTGGGCGCGGACCGCCGCCGCGGCAGGGATGAGATACATGGTCCTTACGGTCAAGCACCACGAGGGCTTCTGCCTCTGGCCGTCGGCGTTGACGCGGGAGCACTCGGTGGCCGCTAGCCCGTGGCGGGGCGGCCAAGGCGACATCGTCGCCGAATACGTCGAGGCGTGCCGCCGGCACGGGCTGCGGGCAGGGCTTTACTATTCGCCGTTCGACGCCCACGAGCCGGCCTACAAGACCAACTTCGCCGCCTACGACGAGTACTTCATCGGGCACATGCGGGAGCTGCTCGGCAACTATGGCCACATCGACATCCTCTGGTTCGACGGGGCCTTCTCCGAGGGCCACGCGTACAACTGGCCGCGGATCATCGGCGAGGTCCGCCGCCTCCAGCCGGAGATTCTCATCTTCAACATGGGCGATCCCGACTTCCGCTGGGTGGGCAACGAGGCGGGCATTGCCCCCGTGCCGTGCTGGAACGTTGTCGATCACGTGCCGTTCTCGATCGAGTCGGACCAGGAGGACCGGATGCCGGAGCCGACGTGGCTTCCCGCCGAATGCGACTGCCGAATCCGCTACGAGGGCTGGACGTGGCGCGGCGCCGACGACCCGCTCAAGAGCGTCGAGGAGCTGATGGGGCTGTACGACTACTCGGTGGGGCGGGGCTGCAACCTGCTGCTGAACGTCGGCCCGGACCGCCGCGGGCTGATCCACGAGCAGGACGCCGCGCGCCTGCTGGAGTTTGGCGGGGAGATTCGCCGCCGCTTCGGCTCGCCGCTGGCGACGCTGGCGGACTGCCGGCTGGTGGACGGGCACTGGACCTACGACCCCGGCCGGCCGTTCCTGTTCGACCATGTCGTCGTCCAGGAGGATCTCGCGCGGGGCGAGCACGTGCGCGCCTTCGAGATCCGCATTATCCCCGCCCCCGACGGCCGCCCGACGACCCTCCACCAGGGCCGAAGCATCGGCCACAAGGCCATCTGCCGCGTGCCGCTCGTCAAGGCGATGCGTGTATGGCTGGAGATCACGGACTCTGACGGCGAGGCGGCCATCCGCGAGCTGAGCATTCACAACGCCTCGGGCGAGGCGTAGTAGCGCCCCCGGACCCTAGGCCTCGCCGACGGCCCGCGGGGCGGCGGCGATGTGCCCGCCATCCACGGGCAGGATGACGCCGGTAATGAAGCTCGCCTCGTCCGAGACGAGAAACGCCACGGCGGCGGCGATTTCGCCCGGCTCGGCGACGCGGTTCATCGGGTGCCAGGCGCATGCCCGCCGAAGCTGCGCCGGGTCGCTCAGCCACCCCTCCACCAGCGGCGTCCGCACCACGCCCGGGCAGACGCAGTTCACGCGGATCCCCTCCCTCGCGTGCGCCACGGCCATGTGACGCGTCAGGTTCACCAGGCCGCCCTTGGCGGCGGAGAAGGCCGGGCCGTTCGGGTGCCCGCGCAGCCCGCAGATCGAGCTGATATGCACCACAGCCCCCGCGCCGGCCGCCTGCATGTGAGGCAAGGCGTACTTGCTGGCCAGATACGCGCCCGTCAGGTCGATCCCGACGACCCGCTCCCACCGCTGCGGCTCGGTGTCGACGACGGTGGCGCCGCCGCCGTGGATGCCCGCCGACGTGACGAGGATGTCCAGCCGCCCGAACGCCTCGACGGTCCGCGAGGCCATCCGCTCGCAGTCCGCCGCCGAGGCCACGTCGCCCGCGATGTCAACGGCCCGCCCCCCGGCCGACACGATCTCGCGACGCACCGCCGCGGCGCGCTCGCGCTCAAGGTCCGCCACGCCGATGGCCGCGCCCTCCGACACCAGTCGCAGGCCGCATGCGCGGCCGATGCCCGATCCGCCCCCGGTGATCAACGCCACCTTGCCGAAGAACCTGCCGCTTGCGGCCATGTGTGTCCCCTTGCCGTTCGCGCCGGGCGCCCATCGTCCGGCCGCGGTTGAAGGCGATTGTAATTGCGGCTACGATTTCCGGCCAGCCGGTGCTTCGGGCGAGGCGTCCGAGGCGGCGGCCGAGGGCGCCGGAGATGCCGCGGCCGAACATACTGTGGATCTGCACGGACCAGCAGCGGTGGGACACGCTCGGCTGCTACGGCAACGCGTTTGTGCGGACGCCGAACCTCGACCGCCTGGCGGCGGAGGGGGTGCTGTTCGACCACGCCTACTGCCAGAACCCGGTCTGCATGCCGAGCCGCGGGAGCTTCCTGACGGGGCGGTACCCGCGCCGCACGGGCCTTCAGCGCAACGGCGGGTCGCTGCCGGAGCACGAGCGCATCCTGCCCCGAATTCTCGCCGACGCGGGCTACCATTGCGGCCTGGCGGGCAAGCTGCACATCCATCCGCACGCCAGCGACCAGCCCGAGCCGCGCGGCGACGACGGGTACGCGGAGTTCTACTGGTCGCCGAACCCCTGGCCGGAATTCCCGACGGACCAGTACCGCGCCTGGCTGCGCGAGCAGGGCCTCACGTTCGAGCGCAAGCCGTTCCAGGGCTCGCCCTACGTCGAGTGCCCCGTCGACGGCGAGCACAGCCACACGCATTGGTGCTGCCGGAAGACGATCGAGTTTGTCGAGTCGCGCGCCTCGTCCGGCGGGGCGTGGCTGTTCTCGCTGAACCTGTTCGACCCGCACCTCACGTTCGACCCGCCCGAGGAGTACCTGCGGCCGTACCTCAGCCGCTTGGACGACATCCCGCTGCCCAACTACACGCCCGAGGAGCTCGTCACGAAGCCTGCCTGGCACCGCCAGTGGTTCGCCACCGGCAAGAACACCTACTACGGCCACTACCCCTGTCCCGAGATGACCGACCGGGACCATCGCCTCTGCCGGGCCGCTTACTGGGCGATGTGCGACCAGATCGACCGCGAAGTCGGCCGCGTGCTTGAGGCCCTCGACCGCACCGGCCAGCGCGGCAGGACCGTCGTCATCTTCACGTCCGACCATGGCGAGATGCTCGGCGACCACGGCGTGTACCTGAAGGGCCCGTTCATGTACGACCCGGCCGTCCGTGTGCCGCTGATCGTCGCGATGCCGGGGGCGGTGGCCGGCGGGCGGCGGGCCCGGGCGCTGGTGGAGCTGGTGGACCTCGCGCCGACGCTGCTGGAGGCGGCGGGGCTGGACGTGCCGGGCAACATGCAGGGCAGGTCGCTCTGGCCGCTGCTGACGGACCCCGCCGCGCCGGATGCCCACCGCGAGGACGTCTACTGCGAGAGCTACAACGCCTCGGGGCGGCCGAAGGGCGTGGCGCCGGTCTACGCGACGATGCTCCGCACGCCGACGCACAAGCTCATCGTTCAGCACGCCACGGACGAGGGGGAGCTTTACGACGTGGCGGCCGACCCCCGGGAGCGGCATAACCTCTGGGACGATCCCGCCTCGCGGGCGCTGCGGTTCGCGCTGCTGCGCCGGATGTGCGACCGCGTCGCGCGGATGTAGCGGGCGCTACGCCGCGCCGCAGCGCTCGATCATTTCGGCCAGGCGGGGCCGCTCCTCCGGCCCGACGTGCCCGATGAGGATGATGCCCTTGCCGCTGCCGAGCTGTTCGGCCACGATGTCCAGCACGTCGAGGCGGCCGTCCACGAAGAGCTGAATGAGCTTGCCGGCGTCGCGTATCTTGCGGTAGACCTCCGGCCAGTGGCGCATGTCGGGGGCGCCCGCGCCGGGAATCCATTGCACGCCCTTGAGCTGCTCGATCTCCAGCAGCGAATCAAGGTGGGCGAGCTGCCCCGGGCCGTCGAGGTGGTAGAACGGGTTCACCAGCCGCTGGCACGTCGCCGCCAGCTCCGACTTCACGAATTCGTCAAACATCTGCGGGCTGATCAAACAACTGAAATCATTGTGCCCGATA
>CAZMDT010000099.1:0-9663 GCA_964564965.1 uncultured Planctomycetaceae bacterium
GCGGTTCGACGACGAGCTGGACGCCGCGCTGCTCGACGCCGAGGCGGCCAAGTACTACGCCAACATCCTCCTGCCACTGTCGAAGTTCGTCGCGCGGGCGATCGAGAAGCTCCAGGCCACCGGCTGGGCGTTTCGCCTCATCGCCCCCGACCACGGGCCGATCTGGCGCGCCCGCCCCGGCGGGATCGTCGAGTGCTACACCCGCTGGGCCGGGCAGAAGCGCACCCGCAAGGCCGTCGTCGTCTACGACACCATGTGGCAGAGCACCGGCCTCATGGCCCGTGCCGTCGGCGAGGGGCTCACTGAGGGCGGCGCCCGGGCCAGGCTCATGCCGCTGTCCGGCTCGCACCGCAGCGACGTCGCCACCGAGCTGCTCGACGCCGCCGCGCTCGTCGTGGGGGCGCCGACGATCAACAACGAGATGTTCCCTTCGATGGCCGACTGCCTGAGCTACGTTCGGGGCCTGCGGCCCGTGGGGCTGGTGGGCGCGGTGTTCGGCTCGTACGGCTGGGGCGGCGAGGCCACGCGCCATCTCGTGGCGGCCCTGGAGAACATGGACGTCGAGATCGTCGCGGAGCCGGTCCGAAGCAAATACGTTCCCGACGCGGACACGCTCCGTCAGTGCCACGCCCTGGGGATGCAGGTGGCCCGCCGGATCGGCGAGGCCCCCGCCGACCGCTGATGCCTCCGCCGACCCCACAACCCCCCGCAGCCGGTCCAGACACCGCCGCAGCGCCCAACCGCCCCCTATCTCGCGCGTACCCATGGGGTTGCCACGAAAAGCCCAAGCCGCAGGCCGTTTCGGCCGATCTCTACACAGGCCGTGCCGCCGGGGGTGAGGGGCTCTCCCTGCGCGGCCGTCGGCATGAACGGAGGCGGCGGGCGTGGTTATCCTGGAGCCGGCGATGGTAATCGACGGGCAATGCGACCACTGTCGGTCCCCGTACAAGGTTGACGAGGCGCTCGCGGGGCGTCGCGCACAGTGCGACACCTGCGGGCACGTCTTTACGATCCCCGCGCCCGTGGAGAGCCCTCCGGCGCCTCCGGCGCCCCCGGATGCCCGCGCCGCCCTCGCCAGCGATCTCGCCGCCCTCGCCGAGCAGGCAAAGCCCGCCGCCCCGGCCGAGCCCACCGGCCTGCACGTGCTCGTCCCCGCACCGCCCCCGCCCCACCCCGGGCCTTCACCGGCCTCGGGTGCAGGCCTCGCCCTGCTCCTGCTCGTGGGGCTCCTCTCGATCGGCATCGGCATCGCCGCGGTCCTCGTGTTCGCCCCGCCGCCAAGCGGCAGAGACATCGGCCCGCTGGACAGCGCAGCCGCGTCGCGCCCGGCCGACGGCGATGAGGACAACGCCCACGCTGCCGCCAGCGCCCCCGCCAGCCGGGCGGTCCAAGCCGGCCTCGACCGCCAGCCAGGCGCGTCCGGCAAGTCGCCGGCCTGCACCCCCGCCGGAGGGCGCACAGCCGAAGACCACACCGCCACAACCTTCGGAGCCCGGGACGTCATCGCCCGCACGGTCGGCGCGCCGGCCGTCGGCGCATTCCGGCGGGCCATCCATCCGGGCGGGCCGAGCGACCTGATCGGCCTGGTCACGAACGGCGCCGGCGGCGAATCCGTCGAGATCTGGAGCCTCCAGACTTACAAGCGGGTCGGAAGCATCCGCTTCGCGTACGCGGCGGACGGCTACGCCCTGAGCACGGGCGGGCGCCACCTGGTACGCCTGGTGGGCACCCAGGAGGTGACGGCGGAGGTCTGGTCGCCCGCGACCGGCAAGCGGGTCCGCAAGCTCTCCCTCGGCTCGCCCAGCATGCACGAGGTGGTCGGTTTCTACGACGACGGTCACCTGGTGGTGAAGCGCTGGATGGGCATCGGCACGGCCCTGGAGGTGTGGGACGCCGCCACGGGCGAGCGGCTCCGCCGCGTGTCGATTCCCGGCTGGTCGCGCAGCGGCTTCGCCTTCTCGCCGGACGCCGGCGTCTGCGCGCTCGTGGCGCCCCAGCCGCAGCAGGCCGAACTCGCCGTCTACGACCTCGGCACCGGACTGGGCCTCGGCCATGCGTCGCTGCCGGCCGCCAACGGCGGGGGGGCGGTCAAGCCCGCCGCCGCGGCGTTCTCGCACGACGGGCAGAAAGTCACCGTGCTGCTGCCCGCCGGCACGCGATGGCGCCTGCTGACCTATGACGCCCGGACGGGCGATCTCGCCTCCGACGTGGCGAGCGATTTCGACGGGGTCCGCCCGGCGCACATCGATGCCGACGCCCCCGGCGCGCCGGGATTCGACTGGCTTCCCGACGGCCGCGGCTGGCTCGTCCTCGGAGGCCTGGCCATCGACGCCACCACCGGACGATGCGTCGGTCGCCTCGGCGTGCCCGGCGTCACCGCCCAACGCTTCATCGGCCGCGACCTGTGCGCGCTTGTCACCAACGACGCGGGTGGCACGCACCTGGCGATGGCGCGGCTGGACGCGCCGCGCCTGGAGGCGCGCCTGCGCGAGGCCCACGCCGACGTGCGGGCGGTCATGGAGCCGCCGGCGCTGGCCCAGCCGCGCTGGACGGATGCGCCCGTCGGAACGCTCTACCCGGCCCGCGTCACCTGGCGGGCGACGCCCGACCCCGCCCCCCTGCCGCCCGAGGAGTTCGCGCCGGGCCCGATCAAGCTCAACGACGCCGCCACGGCCTCGGCGGAGGTCAGGTTCTCCTCCCCCGACGTTGCCCACGCCGTGGTCCTCAACAACGTCCGCCGCGTGCTGCCGGGGCGCTTGCTCACCGGCCCGCCCGTCCTCCTCGAGCGGTACGATCTCGCCACGGGCGAGCGCCTCGCCCGCCTAGAGGTCCCCACCCGCAGCCGGCTGCTCGGCGCCTCGCCCGACGGCACCCGCGCCCTGCTCGCCGTGCCGGCGAGTCCCGTCGATCCGCGGATGGTCCGGCTGGACGTGTGGTCGCTCGCGCGCGGCCGTCATGAAACCGGCTGGCGGCCGTATGGCGGCGGACCGGGCGGCAAGGCCGCCGTGACGTGGGCGGAGATGGTCGACAACGAGCACGTGCTCACCAGCAACGGCGACAAGCTGGTGCTGTGGTCGCTGGGGGACCGGCGGGCCGTGTGGGCCGTCGGGGGCGTCGCGGGCACGCCCGTGCTCACGCCCGGGCGCCGCTACGTCGCCGTCCGGCACGGCCAGTGGGTGCGCTTCCTGGACACGACCAGCCGGATGCCGCGCGGCGACCTGTCGGCCCCGATGACGGGCGACTTCGAGCTGCTGGCCGGGGCGGTGCGGAGCGACGGCGCCGAGCTGGCGGCCATCCTTCAGGCCGCCACGGGGCGGTACGCGGTTCAGTGGAATCTGGAAACGGGCCGCGTGCGGCGGAGCTTCCGAACGACCGTGGCCGGGCCTTTGGCCTATCTGGACGACCGCCACCTGCTCGCCGGCGGCGCGGTGGTGGACACGACGCGCCAGGCGGCCCTGGATGAGCCGCAGGAGGGCGTGGCGCTTTACGACGGGCCCGGCGACGTGCGGTGGCACCTGGGCCCGGGCCCGCAGGGGCGCGGGCTGTTCCTGCATCCGGCGCCGCTGCCGCGAGGCGACGATTGAGCCGTCGCGCAGCCAAGGGAAACATCATGAACGCTCTGACGAAAGCATCCCTGCACGGGGCGGCGGGCGGCGTGCTGCTGGCGGCCCTGCTGGCGGCTGCGGCGCAGCCGACCCTCGCCGCCGACAGCGCGGTCTACTACCAGGTCGCCTTCAGCGACGGCACGGTGAAGGACCTTTCCGCTCCGCCCCGGACGAACCAGGGCATCACCCGCGTCGTCCGCATCAGCCGGAAATCGGTCGGGCTGAAAGGCTACGAGGTGCTCTCCACGCACCGCGGCCCGCTGATCATCGTGAACCCCGACCAGGTCGTCCGGGAGGAGATGACCTGGGACGGCGGGCGGTGGGTCGTTCCGCGGCCGGCTCCGAAGGCGGCCGCGGGGCCTTCCGCGCCGCCGGATGCGCGGGCGCTGGCGCACGTCGTGCGGGGCCTGGAGCTTCGCGTCGGCGAACTGACGCTGGCGGTCGGGGAGGCGGAGAAGGCGCTGGCGGGGGCCGAGGGCGATGCCGCCCGCGCGAAGGCCGCCGCGGACCTCGACGCCGCGCGCCGGCAGGTCCAGGAGGCCCGCCGCTTGCACGCGGCGTATCAGTCAGTGCTCGACCGCGCCCGCCCTCCCGCGGCCGCACACGCCGCACAGGCGCGCGACAAGGCCCGCGAGATCGCCGCGCTCCAGGCGTCCCTGGGGCGGCTGCGGGCGCGTCTGCGGCTGTTCCAGGCCGCCGTCGTCGAGGCCGAGGGCGGGCTCTTTGAGGACGCCGGCAGCCCCGACGCCGCCGACGCCCGATGGGAGCTGGAGGCCCTGCGGAAGATTCGCGACGAGCTGCTGCGGCAGGTGGCGGCGCACGAGAAGCGGCTTGGCGAGCTGACGGGCAGCCCGCAGGCCGACGCCCCGCCCGGAGGGCCGTAATCAGCCGACGGCGACCGTCCGCCGTTCGGGTATCTGCGGGGGTGACAAGCGCGGGCGAACGGCCTAGAATGACGGTCGGGCGAGGCACCATGAGCAACGGGCTGGACAAGCCGGCCGTCGAGAACATTCAGCCGCTCACCGACGCGGTGGCCAACAGCTACGCCTCGGAGGAGCGGACGCAGCGGATCGGGCAGACGGCGCTGCCGTCGCGGTCGCAGATCGTGGCGATCGTCGAGCAGACGCGGCAACTGCTGTTTCCGGGGTACTTCGGGCAGAAGAAGCTCACGCCGGACAACGTCCGCTACCACATCGGCAGCCTGCTGATGCGGCTGGGGGAGGACCTGGCCGAGCAGATCGCCCACTGCGTCTGCGGCGAGCGCCACTGCGGACAGTGCCCCGACCCGAACATCTGCCTCGCCGATGCGCGCGACCTGGCGCGGAAGTTCCTGCAGCGGGTTCCGGCGATCCGCGCGATGCTGGCGCTGGATGCGCAGGCGGCGTACGACGGCGACCCGGCCGCCAAGAGCATCGACGAGGTAATCTACTGCTACCCCGGTTTCTACGCGGTGATGGTCTACCGGGTGGCGCACGAATTGCGCGAGCTCGGCGTGCCGCTGATGCCGCGGATCATGACGGAGCACGCCCACAGCATCACCGGCACCGACATCCACCCCGGGGCGGCCGTCGGCAGGAGCTTCTTCATCGACCACGCCACCGGCGTCGTCGTCGGCGAGACCACCCGGATCGGCGACAACGTCAAGATCTACCAGGGCGTCACCCTCGGGGCCAAGAGCTTCCCCAAGGACGAACGCGGACGACTCATCAAGGGCCTCCAGCGACACCCCACCATCGAGGACAACGTTACCATCTATCCCAACGCCACGATCCTCGGCGGCGAAACCGTCATCGGCCGCGGTGCCGTCATCGGCGGAAACGCCTACATCACCTCCTCCGTCGAGGCCGGCAGCCTCGTCAGACAGCACAGCCCCAAGCTCGAGGTCGTCAACAAACGCCGCACCCCGAGCAAGTGAGGCCCGGCGCGGCGCCGTTGCGTCGGCTGGGCAGGTCGGGTATAGTCAACCGGGGAGCCGGTGATGCCCCGTCCCCGGGGCTCCGAAGAGAGCACGACAATGGAATTCGGCGGCATTGCGGACAACTTCTTCGTGAACCTGAGCCTCCAGACGACGCTGGCGCTGCCCACGACGCGCGAGACGGTGCTGCACTTCTTCGAGGCCGTCCGGAAGCAGTTTGCCTCGATGGCCACGTTCTACCAGCGGGAGACGGGCGAGTTTGTGCTGGAGGGCGACCGCGACAGCGGCAGCTACCGGTGGCTGGAGCTTCAAGCGCACCGCCTGTCGGCGGGGTTCTTCGACCCGCCGCAACTCAACGACGCCTACGAGATGCACGCGTGGCTTCTCGACCGCTCCGTGTACTACCTGGGCGTCAGCGGGCTGGACGTGGAATGCCTCGACCTGCTGTTCGGGTTCAACCTGGACTTCATCGGCAACCGGGACGACATCGTGGCGCAGGCGGCGCTGGGCGGATCGCCGCTGTCGGCCCTGCTGATGGAGCCTCCCGCACGCACCTGCGTGGAGTGCGAGCCGAGCTTCGTGGTGGCACTCGACGAGGAGTGCCACCTCCAGGCGCGCCTGCACGTCGAAACGCACTCCAGCAGCTACCAGGTCCGCACCGGCCAGTACGAGGACGAACCCATCAGCGTCTATCTGACGGTGCGGCAGTACCCGCGCCCCGGCGAGGTCTTCGCGCCGAAGGACAGCTTCTCTCGGCAGTGCGAGCTCTGCGAGGAGATCGCCGCGCAGACCGTCGTGCCGAACGTCGTGCAGTCCATCTCCGCCGCCATCGCCGCCAGCCAGTAGCCGGGGCCTCCGCAGAGCACTCGGCGCAACAGCCCGGACGGACTCACGGCTGTCCCCGCGGCCACTGGTGATCGCGCCACTTCCGGCGCTTGGCCCGATTTCCTCCGTGAAGACCGTCGCCAGACGGCGCGGCGAAGTGAGCGCAAAAAAAAGGCGGGCCCGCCGCGGGGGGGGACGACAGGCGCCGCCAATTATTCGAACCGGCCGGGGGGGAACCGGTTCGAAAGGGGGACCATTTTAAGGCCCGGTTGCTTACCACATCTTCATGGGTAAGTCAACCCTCTCTACAATGACGCATTATAGAGTATTCCCGTGTTCCTGCAAGTGAATCTCAGGCGAACACCTTAATTTAATTTCCTATTGGGGCACGCCAGCCCTGTGCGGCCATTTATTGACTTATAAATCATTGTCTTATAAGCACTAATGGACCGACCTGCTCGTCGGCGCCTTCCGGTCTCTCAGAGCGTGCCGGCTCTCCCGGATTTTTCCGCCCCAAACGGGAATCTCGGGACGCCGAAATGCACGCGGATTCTCTCGCGCGCCAGGCGTCCTCAGCGGCGCTTCTGGTCCCCGCGCCAGCCCGAGCGATCTTGCGTTTGCGCGCCGCGCAACCGACAATGCGCCTCGCCTGGGAGGCACACAGTGATCAACGCCCTGCCGGAAGGTCCCGAGCCTTCGCCACCCACTGGTGTGGTGGTCTGCCTGTGCGTGGCGGCGGGGCTGGCGGCGCTGCTGGCCGCCGCGTGGGCGGTTCTGGGGCTGGTGCTGGCCATCGAGGACAACAGCCTCGACGGCGTGGCGCTGCTTCAGTCGGTGACGTTCCTGGCGGGCGGGTTCGCGGCGGCGGCGCTTCTGCTGGCGGGGGCGTACGTCGTGCGGCACCAGCACGAGGCAGCGGTGGCGCGCCGCCGACAGGAGACGGCGCCTCCGCCGGTGCCGCCGGCGCGCCCCGCGGGCATCGGGCCGGACCTCGCCACGGGAATCATCGAGCAGATCGAGCGCCTCAACGAAAACGTGCTGCTGTCGGAAGCGGACCGCGAGGCGAAGCGGCGGCAACGTGCCTCGCAGCGATCCGCGGGCCTCGAAGCCGCCGTCGAGCAAGCCATCGCTGCGCGCGACTTCCCGCAGGCCGATCGCGAGATCGTCCACCTCGCCAAGGCCACCGGCGACGAGGCGCGCTGCGAGGCCCTTCGCCGGCAGGTTGACGAAGCGCGGCGAGCGACCCGAGCGGCGGACATCGCCGCGGCCACGCGCCGCCTCGAGGAGCTGATGTCGGTGGGCTCGTTCGAGGCGGCGCAGGCGGCCGTCGGGGCGCTGCTGGCACAGTACCCCGACGAACCGGGCGCCCAGGCCCTGCTCGACCGCGTCCGCCGCGAGGGAAGGGCGTTCGAGGCCGAGGAGCGGAAGCGCCTCTACCGCGACGTCCGGCGGCTGGCGAAGGCGGGGGAATGGGCAGCGGCTTGCGAGGCGGGCGAGAGGCTGCTGTGGCGGTATCCTGATTCCACCGAGGCGGGCAAGGTGGCGGTGCGGCTGGCCACGCTCCAGGAGAATGCCCGGATCGAGGAGGCCCGGGCGCTGCGCGACGACATCCGCGACATGATCCGCCGCCGGCGCTATGACGAGGCCCTCCGCCTCGCCGACGACATTCTCGACCGCTTCCCCGACACGAAGGCGGCGGGCGAGCTCCGCGAGCAGATGGGCCGGCTGCGGCGTCTGGCCGCGAAGAAGGCCGCCGACACCGCGTAGGAAACGCGCCGCGGCCGCCCCCCTGGACGGACGGCCGGGCCCGCACGCAAGCACTGGCACTCAGCACCGAAAGGCTATGGCATGAAGATTCTCCTTGTGGGCGGCGGAGGACGCGAGCACGCCCTGGCGTGGAAGATGGCGCAGTCGCCGCTGTGCGACCGGATGTGGGCCACCCCGGGCAACCCCGGCATCGCCGAATGCGCCGAGTGCGCCGACGTCGCCGCTGACGACGTGGCGGGCGTGGTGGCCCTGGCCGCCGACAACGCCGTGGACCTGGTGGTGGTGGGTCCGGAGGACCCGCTGGCGAAGGGAATGGCCGACGCGGTCCGCGCGGCGGGGATGCTGTGCTTCGGCCCGTCGGCGGCGGGGGCGCGCATCGAGGCCGACAAGGCCTACGCCAAGGAGCTGATGCGCGCCGCCTCGGTGCCGACGGCCGAGGCGAGAATCTTCACCGACTTCCGTGCCGCCAAGAGCTACGTCCTCTCCCGAGACCACGGCGTGGCCGTGAAGGCCGCCGGGCTCGCCAAGGGCAAGGGCGTCACCGTCTGCCCGGAGCCGTACCAGGCCGTTCGCCCGCTCGAGGAGATCATGCAGCAGAAGGTCTTCGGCAAGGCGGGCGAGACCGTCGTCATCGAGGAGCTGCTGAGCGGGCAGGAGGCCACCGTGCTGGCCTTCTGCGACGGCAAGAGCATCTATCCTCTCGAGCCGCTCCAGGACCACAAGCCCATCGGCGACGGGGACACCGGGCCCAACACCGGCGGCATGGGCGCCTACTCCCCCGTGCCGATCGTCACCGAGGAGATCATGGGGCGAGTTGAGCGCGAGGTGCTCGTCCCCACCGTGGACGCCATGCGCCGCGACTTCGGGCGCTACGAGGGCGTCATCTACGTCGGGCTCATGTTCACCCCCGGCGGGCCGAAGGTGCTCGAGTTCAACTGCCGCTTCGGCGACCCGGAGTGCCAGCCGATCATGATGCGGCTGAAGAGCGACCTCGTGGAAGCGATGCTGGCCGTGTGCAAGCACCGGCTGGCCGAGGTGACGCTGGAGTGGGACGCGCGGCCGGCGGTGTGCGTGGTGATGGCGAGCGGCGGCTACCCAGGCCCCTACGAGAAGGGCTTCGAGATCACCGGCATTGCCGACGCCGACGCCCTGGACGCGGTGAAGGTCTTCCACGCCGGCACGGCGATGGCCGAGGGGAAGCTGGTGACCCACGGCGGCCGCGTGCTGGGCGTCACCGCGCTCGGGGAGACCATCGCCGACGCCCAGCGGCGCGCCTACGAGGCCGTCGGCAAAATCCACTGGGAAGGCTGCTACTACCGCAAGGACATCGCCGCCAAGGCGATCGCCTAGCACGCCGGCGCCGTCAGGGCTCGTACACGCGGATGCGGCGGGCGCCGGGGTAGTAGAAGTCGAGGATCTGCTCGGCGCTCCAGCCGGCCTGCGCCTTGCCCTCGGCCCCCCACTGGCACAGGCCCACGCCGTGCCCGTGGCCCCGTCCGCCGCGGAAGGCCACCGCCCCGCCGGCGTCCTCGATCTGGCAGTTCATCGAAT
>CAZMDT010000100.1:0-4572 GCA_964564965.1 uncultured Planctomycetaceae bacterium
GCGCTGCTGCGGCTGCGCCGAGACGCGCTGCCTCGGGTTGAACACCGCGTCCAGGGTCCGGGCGATGGACTCGGGGTCGGCCTTGGCGATCTTGTAGATCTTGATCTCGGCCTCGGCCGGGGCGCCGCCGGCCGTGAGCTGGTCGATCAGGGCCTGCACGTTGTCCATGTCCTGCCGCGTGGCGGAAATGACCAGCGCGTTGGTGGACTTATCGACGGCAATGGTGACCGGCGGATGGACGAGCGGCTCGAAGGCCTGCCCATCCCCGGCAGGCTGGGTCGTCGGGCGCGTGGAGGCGCCGCCCCGCGCCGGCGGGGCGCTCGCGCCGTCGGGCGTCGTGTCGTCGACGGCGGGCGTCGGCGTGAACAGCCCGTCGGCCTCCTGGCCGGCCGGCAGCTCGTTCGTGAGGATCACTTCCACGCCGTGCGTGTGCGTGTAGATGCGGCGAATGGCCTCCGCGAGCCCCTCGGCGCGGGCCTTCGACAGCGGGACCACGCGGACGGTCAGGCTGTTGTCCGGCTTGTCGAGCTTGGCCACCACCGGCTCGATCGCCTTGATGTCGGCCTCCTTCCCGACGACGGTGATGACGTTGGCGTACAGGTCAGCCTGGATGACCGGCTGGTCCGCCTTACGTCGCTGTGCGAACATCGCCCGCAGGCTCTCGGAGACCTCGTAGGCGTCCGCGCTCGCCAGGTAGAAGTAGCGGGCGTCAACGAGCGGGTCGCTGCTCTTGTCCAGCTTTGCCAGGACGCTCTCAAAGAGCGTGAAGTGCGCCTCGCCGGTGGACACGAGCAGGCTGTTGGTGCGCGGGTCGGCCGTGATGCTGAACTGCGCCGGCGGCGCCCCGCCACGCCCCCGCTGCGTCTGCCGAAGAATGTCGCGGAACAGCTTGCCGACGTTGTCGGCGACTTCCGTGGCGTCGCTGTTGGTCAGCGGATACACCCGCATGTCGATCGCCGTGCTCGTGCCCTTCTCGTCCAGCTTGTCGATCATCGCGACGGCCTCGGCCACGTCGTCGGCCGGGCCGCGGACGATCACGCTGTTCGAACTCGCCTCCGCCGTCACCGTCACCGGCTCCTCCTGGCCGCTGGGGCGTCCGCGCTGGCGCGAGCCGCCGCGCTGCTGCCCGGCGAGGCCCTTCGTCACGGCGTCGGCGATCGTCTGGGCATCGCCCTTCTGCAGGTGGAGAAGCTTGATGACCGTCTGGTTCTGCCCAACGACCTCCAGCACGTCGAACTGTTCGATAAGCTGCCGGGCCAGCGCGAGCTTGCCGGGCGGGCCCTTCACCACGACGGCGTTGGCCGACTCAAGCGCGGCGATGCGGACCGGGGCTGCGCCCTCGGCCCCGGCGCGCCCTCCGCGCGGCCCGCGGCTGGTGGTGTCCGCCTCCTGCACCACCTCCCGCAGCATCGTGACAATGTCGCTCGACTTCGCGTGCTTCAGCAGGAACGTCTGGGTCTGGCTGCCCGGGTCCACATCCTCCTCGAACTTCCGGATGACCGGCTCGATCTCCTTGAACTGACCCTCGGTGGCGGCCACCATGAGCTGGTTGGTCGTCGTGTCGGCCTCGAAACGGGGCTCCGGCTCCGCGCCCGGCTCCGGCGCCCGCCGCCGGCCGGCCGCCTGCTGGGCGAACAGGTTCGCCAGCGCCCGGGCGATGTCGCGCGCGCTGGCCGTCGTCATCTGGTAGGTGCGCACCAGCAGCTGGCTCGGGCGGCCCTCGTCGAGACTCGCCACGATCTGCTCGACTTCCTTGACCGTGTCGCGCGGGCCTTCGACCACAATGGCGCGATCCCCCGGCGCGGCCACGATGATCAGCCCTTCCGGGGCGCCCGCCGCTGGCGCGCCACGCCCGCGGACGGCGCGCGTGCCCGCGCCCTGCTGGAAGAGCTGCTGGAGCGTGGGAACCATCGCGGCGGCCGAGGCGTTCTTCAGCCGGATGATCTTCGTCTCCCGAACGCTGGTGTCCTGATCCAGCGAAGCGACGAGGTCCTCGAGCATCTGCCGCTCGGACTCCGGCGCGCGGATCAGGACGGAGTTGGTCAGCGGGTCCGCCTGGATGAAGACGTCCTGGGGCTGCCCGCGGGCGGGGCGCGGCACCATCGCCATCAGCGCGTTCGCCACCGCCGGCGCATCGGCCGCCTTCAGCTTGCGGATCACCACCGGGTCGATCTTCTTCGTCTCCTCCACGTCGAGCTGCTGGATGAGCGTGTCGATGACCTCGTGATCGGCCTCAGAGGCCGACACGAGCAGGCTGTTCGCCCGTTCCGAGGCGGTGATGACGACGGGGATGGCGTCCCGGTCGCGCCCGCGCCCCCGCGGGCTGAAGAGCTCGCGCAGCGTGCTGGCCAGCTCGTTGGCCTTCGCGTGCTGCAGCGCGGTGCGCTTCGTGACGACCGTGGCGATCGGCTCGACGGCGTCGGCGAGCTTCTGGAGGATCTCCTCAATGCGTGGCCAGTCGGCGGGCGCGCACGCCACCAGGATGCTGTTCGTGGCGCGTTCAGCCTCGATGCGGAGGTTCGTGGCGGGCGTGGCCCCACCGCCGCGCCGATCCGCGGTCTGCTCGGCCAGCAGGCGCAGCAGCGAGGTCGCCACGGCACGGGCGTCACCCGCCTTGAGCTGCACGACCTTGACAATGCGCGGGCGGACGGTCTCGTCGCCCGGCTCCTTGTCGAACTCCTCGACGAGCCGCTCAGCGGTCTGGAGCTCCGCCGCCGGGCCCGTCACGATCAGCGTGTTCGTCCGCGGCTCGGCGGTGACCTTCAGCGGGCTGACGACCCGCCCCCGGCGATCCGGCTGCCCCGTCGCGGTGGCCGCCATGATCACCCCCGCGATCTGCTGCGCGTCGGCGAACTTCAGGCGGATGATCTTCGCCCCGCCGCCCGGCTCGACCTCCGCGTCCAGCGTCTCGATGAGGTCCTGCACCTTGCGCATTCTGTCGGCCGGGGCGGAGACGACCAGGCGGTTCGTCGCGGCGTCCGGGACGACGATGACGGGCATCTCGGCGGGCTGCCCGCGAGCGCCCCGGGCGGTCGGGAAGGCGCGTGCAAGCGTCTGGGCGAGCATTTCGGCCTTGGCGTTCTTGAGCTTGAACGTGCGAAGGTCAGTAGGTCCCGTCTCGTCGTCCACGGCCACGTCCAACTGCTGCGCCGTCTGCTCAGCCAGCGCGATCTGCTGCGCGTCGCCGGAAAGGAACAGCATGTTCGTCCGCTCGTCGTAGGTGGCGAGGACGCCGCCCTTTCTACCGGTGGTCATCCAGCGTCGCTGCTCGCGGTCGTAGTAGCGTGTCCCGCCGGTCGCGGGGAACAGCTTGACGATGATCCCGGCGAGGTCTTTGGCCGAGGCCTGCTGGAGCCGGATCGGCTTGATCTGCTTGTCCACCAGCTCCTTGGTGTCGATGATCCGGTATAGTCGCCGAATCCGCTCCACGTTCTCCACCGTGTCGAGCAGCAGCACGCCCGTTCCGCTGGGCATCGCGGTGATCGTGCCCGCCGGGCCGAGCATCCGCACCACCGCCTTCTGCGCCGTCTCCGGCGTGATGTACTTCACCGGGAGGACAACCTGGACCAGCTCGCCCGGCCGCATGGCGGCGATTTTGTCGGGGTCGGGCTGGGTCTCGATGAGGCCGGCGGCCGTGGGCGCGGGGCGGAGCACCAGGAAACGCTTCCACTCCAGCAGCACGTAGCCGCGCTGGGCGAGGAACAGGTTGAGCATGTCCAGGGCCGGGCCGTACTCGTAGGGCATCGGATCGAAGAACGTCAGCGTGCCCTGGATGTTCAGATCGCCAATGAGCGGCCGCTTGGCAAACTGGGCGAAGCGCCGGACAACCTCGACGACCGGCATGCCGCTGAAGCGGAAGTAGAACTTCGGCGCCTCTTCGGCGGGCCTCGCCTCAGACGGCGCGGGCGGCGCCTCCTCAGCGGGTTCCGCTTCGGCGGGCCGGGACGCAGGTGCCGCCTCCGGCGAGGCCGGTGCCCCCGCCGGCTGGGTCGTCGCCTCCTGCCCGACGGCGACGCCGCCGAGCAGCAAAGCAGTCAACGCGAGTACGAGCGTCTTCAACGTTGTGTCACGCATCGTGACATCTCCCTGAGCCCTCGGCCGCGAGGGCGTCGCGGCCGAGGGCGCTATGCTGTTATCCGCCGGCGTCTCCGCCCCGGCCGGCCCGGGCGACGGGCGCCGTGGTCGGGCTCTTCCGAAGCTGCTCCGGCAGGTCGTCGGGCTTGATTCGGTGCCTTTGCGTGAAGAACTCTCTGGGCTCGACGGCCCAGTACTCGTCCTTGAGGCGGACGATGACCCGCCAGTTGCTGTACACGCCCGGGTTGTTGGGGTTGTCCCGGGGCTCGTCGTCGACCATGACGGCGGTGGCGCCGTGGGGCAGCTCATCCCCCGCCTTGTAGTACCGGATTCGCGGCGGGGAGGCGTACAGATCCTGGAGGCCGAACTCGTCCGGCCGGGTCGACAGCGCCCCCACCAGCAGGTAGCGCCGCTGAACGGGCGGCGCGGTGGTATTCTGCGGCGGCGAAAACCGCTGCGGCTGGGCCGGCCGCTGAACGTAGGTGCGCTGGGGTATCG
>CAZMDT010000100.1:4582-9655 GCA_964564965.1 uncultured Planctomycetaceae bacterium
TTGACGATGGCATCGTAATCGCGACGGTCGGCGCTGGCGAGCAGCTTCTCGACGCCGTCGCCCGCGGCCACGTTCACCTTGCCGGCGAGGTCGGGCAGCGCGAGGGCGGTCAGCGTCACGTCCACGGAGACGCTACGGAGCAGGCGCCCGTTCCGGTCGAGCCGCGGCTTCAGGCGCAGGTCGTCGAGGCGGCTGAGGTAGGGCTCCCCCTGGAGCACGTAGAGCAGGTCGACCACCCGGTTGAGCCCGCCCTCGGCGCTGATGCGACAACTGATGGCGGTCGCCCCGCCGGGCTCCCGCTTGCGGCTCGTGGTGATGGCGATCGGCTTGGCGAAGCCCCCCTGCTTTTCCAGCACGGCCAAGCGGGCGGTCAGGCGCTCCAGCAGGCGGTTCTCCACCTGCGAGGGCGGCTCGTCGAGCGTCCGGGCCGCCAGCTTCCCCAGCCGCGCCGCGTACGTGCCCTCCTGCTTCACCTGCCGGCGGCCCTCGGCGAGCGTGTTGCGCAGGGAGACCTCGCGCTCGCCAAGCCGGCGTGACGGCCCGAGCAGCAGGGCGCTGAGCAGCATGTAGATCACCACGGAGCCGACGACTCCGCCGACCACGATGGCCAGGATCTTCTCGCGACGGTTCATGCTGTTGCTCTGGGGGTCAACTCAACGTCCGGATGGCACGTCCGCGTAAACGGCGTCGACGATCACGGCGATCGGGCAGGCGCGGTGCCGGTCGGACCGGGCGCGCCATGGCTCGGGCAGGTACCATGCCCGGGCCTGGATCACCATGCCGTTCTGCCGGGCGTAGTAGCTCTTCCGCCGGTCCTGTAGGATCTCGCGGTACTGGTCGAGCGCCTTCGACTGCTTGCCCCAGTAGGACAGGACGGCGTAGTGCGGCTCGGCGTCGCCCGGCTGGCGCAGCTCGACGACGTTGTAGGCTTCTTTCGGCGCCTGGGGCAGCACGTAGTCCCCGCGGCTGGACTGCACGATCCCCCGGAACTGCACCGGCCGCTCCATGAACGTCCGCACCGCCGGCGAGTCCGGGTCGAACATGCTCCACTCGATCTGCTGGTACGCCCCTTCGGGCGCCTGGGCCGGCTGGGCCCCGGGGGCCGGCGGCGCTTCGCCCCCGCCGGAAGGCTGCCCGCCGCCCGGCGGGCTCGGGGGCGCCGAGGCCTGCTGGACGGACGCGATCTGCTCCGACGTCTTGCCCCAGCGGTCGTCCTTGGGACGGGGCTCCTCGGTGACGGCCGACGGGTCCGTCTTCAGGCCGGGCGTGATGAGCAGCTCGAGGCGGACGGCCTCCTTGAACTCATCGCTTCTCTGTCCGGCGGCGGGCGCGCCGCCGGGCCGGCCGAGGGGAAAGCCCACGGCCCGCATGCGGTCTCGCAGGCGGTTCATGCGGATCTTATCGATGGTGGGGCTGTCGAGAACCAGCGTCTGGATCTGCCCCTTGCGTCCGCCGATGTCGGCGGTGATGCCCGTGGCGTAGGCCTCGCGGCAGAGGGGGTAGGCCCGCGTGGCGTCGTTGATGTAGTCGAGCCAGCCCTGGCCGAGGGAGGCCCAGCCTTCCAGTCGCTCGACGCGATCCTTGAGGGCCTTGACGCGCTTGAGGTCGGGCTGGATGGCCTTGAGCTGGGCCTCGAGGTCGCTGACGCGCGACCGCCTCCCATACAGGTGCGCCGCCCCGCCGACGATGACGGCCAGCAACACCGCCGCCGCCGCCGCGCCGATGGCGGCGGCGCGGATCTTCCGCACGTTGCGCTGCACCGGCGGGCGCTTGGGGTCCAGGAAGTTGAAGCCCCGCCGCGGCTCCGCCGCCCCCAGCGTCATGCCGATCACCGCCAGGAAGGCCAACGGCTCGGCGGCGCCCGGCGGGAGATCCACCGCGCCGGCCGAGCTGAACAGCTCGCAGTGAACGCCGAGGCTCCGCGCGATCTGCCGGGCGGCCTCCGCCTCGATGCCCGTGCCACCGGCGACGATGACCTTCTCGACGGGCTCGCCGCCGCCGACGGCCTGGTAGCTCTGGAGGCTGCGGATCGCCTCGCGGGCAACTTCGAGCACGACGGCGCGCAGCTCCGGCGCGTCGGCGGCGTCGGCGAGCGGAACCCGGACGACGGCGGAACGGCTGAACGCCAGCGAGCCGCCGGCCAGCACGTCGATCTCCGTCTCGTCGGCGTCGATGTGCACCACGGCCACCGGCCGGTCGCCCTCCGCCGGGCCGCACAGCCGGATGCACCGCACGTTCGCCGACGACCGCAGGTCCAGCCGCTCCAGCCGGATCTTCGCGGCAAGGGCGAGCTGGCGGAAGTAGTCGATGACGGGGATGGCGGCGGCGGCGACGAGCACGTCGCGCCCGGAGGCGGGGGGCTGCTCGGCGGCCTCGACGTCGTAGTGACTGCCGAAGGTGAAGTCGACGACCGCCTCCTCCGGGCGGAAGGGCAGCTCCTTGCCGACCTGGTACTGGACCATGCCGGCGGCCTCGGCGTCGGTCGTGCCGGCGGGCAGCGTCAGCGGCTTGAGGACGGCCTTGCCGCGCGGCACGCTCATGACCACACCCGCCCAACGCAGGGAGCGCCCGCGCAGGATCCGCCCGAGGAACTCGCCGAAGGCCCCGGCGTCCTCAACGTTGAGGCCCTCGGGCACGTCGATGCTGAGGAGCTCTTCGATCTGCGGGCGCCCGCCGACACGCTGCGCCGCGGCCAGGCGCACGCACCGGCTGTCGAAGTCGATAGCCACCAGCCGCCGGCTCCGCCGCGGCACGAACAGCGCCTTCAGCTCGTCCAGAATGCGCGCCATCTAGAGGCCTTCCTCCTGAAGTTCGGCGTCGAGCTCAAACGGCATGCCCATTCGGGTGAGGTCCCGGAGATAGGCGATCCGCGCCCGGCCGCCGGCGAGGTCGATGACCGCCTCCAGCACGGTGTAGCGTCCGGAGGGCACGCCGAAGCCGACGCAGCGGACGCGGAACTGCCGCCCACGCGCCGTCAGACGCGGCGCGATCGCCTTGAAGGCGTCGGCGTCCACCAGCCCCGTGGTGTAGACCCACGCCGTCGTCGCCCGCGTGTCGGCGTACAGCTCCGCCCGCCGGGCGACGATCTGCTCGGCAAGGTCCGCGTCGATGCCCGGCACGGTCGCCAGCACCCTCGCCGGCGCGGTGTTGACGTTGATCAGCCCCAGCAGCGCGGTGGCGCGGCCGCCCGCCGAGACAGCCGTGAGCTTGTCCAGAACGACCGGCAGCTCCTCGTCGGTCAGCGGGGAACGGGTGGCCTGCCCGGGCCCGCGGGAGCGTCCGCGCCCGCGGTTGCCGCCGCCGGCGGCGATCTCCAGACCGAGAAGCTGGGAGGGGTGCGTGAACCGCCCCCCGGCGGAGCGGTAATCGCGAATGAACTGCGCAGTCTCGCGCGACAGCCCCTCCACCTGCGCCACGCCGTCGGGGTCGTCGTTCATGTTGACCCGCGGATTGCCGGCTCGGTCCACGTCCCACTCATAGCTCATCGTGGTCGCCACCGCGGCCAGGCCACGCTCCAGGGCCTGGTCCCGGTTGTCCGGGGGGAAGGTGTCGTCGCCGTCGTCTTCGTTGGCGTCCAGCAGGCCGTTGAGGTTCACATCCTCGCCGTAGACCACCGGGCCGCGGAAGCCCGGCACCAGCAGCACCTCCTCCACGGTCGTCAGCTGCTTGCCCTGCCGGTATGCCACCAGCGCCTCGGCCAGGGCCTCCACGTCCTGGTCGCCCGCCGTGGTGATGCCGGCCAGAAGGTTCCCGATGGCCTCAGGCGTCGCGAGGTTCAGGTTGGCCTTGCCCGCTTCGTCGGTAACGCCGTACCGTGGCACGGCGGGGTCTTCCCCGCTCGGGGCGTAGACGGTGAAGTACCAGCGGTTGCCGCCTTCGTCCCAGATGAGCTGGTTCTGGAAAAGGTCCGGCGCGTCAGTCCAGACGGCCGGGTCGTCCATGTTCTCTTCGAGCACGGCCATGGCGCGCTGGAGGCCGCACATGGCGGCCCAATGCGCCTGCTCGCCGGATCCGCTGGCCGCCGAGGCGGCGACCTCCGCGCGAATGCGGTAGAGGAAGCTGGCGGCAACCATGGCGGCGAGGGCCGTCACGACCAGCACGCTGACCAGGACGATGCCGCGTCGCCTCATCGCAGCGACCCTCCCATGCCCCGCATGATGGCGCCGCTGAGCGCCCGGGCGCCGCCGGGGACGAAGACCCGCCGGCGGAACGTCGGGTAGAGCACGCGGTATTCCTCGATGGTCATGCCCTCGGGCATCGGCTCGGTGCCGAGATTGATCTCCACGGCGAGGGGCAGGTCGATGGCCGTGCGGCGCTGCTGGGCCTCGGCGTCCTCCTCCTCGCCGCCCTGGCCCTCCTCCGCCGCCGGCGGGGGCCACACGTCGATCCATTCCACCCCGTCGTGATAGAGGAAGTAGATCATCCTGATCCGCGACGACAGCAGCGCCGACGGCGGCTCGACCTGCTCGCCCTCGATGCCCGTCTCTTCCTCCGCGCTGCGGCGGCCGAGGGCCACCTTCTCGCACAGGCGCTCCAGGCCTGCCTCGGTCCATTCACCCGCGGCGTTCTCCTCGTACCGGAGCCGGTACGTCACGCGATGCAAATCGAACTCGGGCAACGGAGGCTCCTCGGTCGGCCCGGTGACCGCCCACGCCGACCGACCCGGCAGCACGCACGTGGCGAAGCTTAACTCGTAGGCCGTGCCGCTCATCCCCTCCAGAAGCGGATGGGTCATCGCGCCCCGCAGCTCGGTTGTCAGGCGGTCCATGACGATCCGCTGCGTGGCGATCATGTCGGCCTCCTGGCCGATGCGGTCGCGGAGGTCCATCACGTAGCGGTAGAAGCCGAGCGTCGTCCCGGCCACCAGCAGCGTCAGCGCCACCGCGAGGATCACCTCCAGCAGCGTGAAGCCCGCCCGCCCCGAGAGGCCCCGCGCCGCCGCCGCGCGTGAAGGGGGCCGCGTCATGGCCGGCCTCCCCTGCCGCCGGGCGCCGCGGCCACGGAGAGGCCCGGCTCCTCCTCCAGCTGCTCGAGGGGAAGCTGATGGACCAGGCGATACGCGTAGCCGCGCTC
>CAZMDT010000101.1:0-9637 GCA_964564965.1 uncultured Planctomycetaceae bacterium
CCTGCTGGTTCTGCCGCAGGGGAACGAAGCTCGAGGAAGGGGCGAGCACCGCGAAGAACACCGCCCCCAGGAAGCCGTACCAGCGCCGCCGGACGAGCCCCCACGCGGTCACGCCGAGCAGCACCGCCACAGCCGCCGTCTGTGGGACGATCGCGGCGGGCGTGTCGGCGAACGGCCAGTTGCAGTCCGCCACCAGCGGCGAGGGCCAGACCGCCATGCGGAGGTAGTGCAGGATGACGCCCGGCTGGGTGCGGGCGTAGCGGACGGCGCTGATCTCCTCGAAGTCGAGGGCCTTGTCCTGCCACGTTCCGGCCATGAAGGCGGCCGTCAGCGCCCACGTGGCGGCGAGCGCCACGTAGAAGGGCCAGCGGCGGCGCAGCGCCGCCCTCGGCGAGGGGGCGACGAACACCATGTCGTACAGCAGGACGATGAGGGGCGCGGAGGCGATGATCTCCTTGCTGCCCGTGCCGAGGGCGCAGGCGGCCACGGCGGCGGCGAACCAGGGAAGGCGCCGCTCGCCCGTGAAGCCGCGGATCGCGCAATACAGCGTGAGCAGGTAGAAGAAGCTCGCCATCGACTCGGCCCGCTGGACGATGTAGGTGACGGCCGACGTCTGAACCGGATGCACCAGCCACAGAAGCGCTGCCGCCCCCGCGACCCAGGCCGACAGGCGCCCCCAGCCGTCGCGGAACCGCGGCAGCAGGAGCGTTCGGCGGACAACACCGAACAGCAGCAGGGCGGCCCCGAGGTGGATGGCGAGGTTGACCAGGTGGAAGCCCCAGGGCTCCGGCCCGAGCAGGGCGCGGTTCATCGCGAACGACAGGCTGAGCAGGGGGCGGGCGTCCACGGTGATGCCCGAGCCCCACATCGGCAGGGACATCGCCTCCGAGAGCGGCCAGAGCGTGCGGATGTGCTTGTTGTGCACGATCGACTGGCTGTCGTCGTAGACGAAGGCGCCGCCGAAGCTGTTGGCGTAGGCGGCGGCGCCGGCGGCGGCGAGCAGGGCGGCGACGGCCCATCCGCCGGCGGCGGACCCGCGCGGCGCCTGCCCGCCGGTGGGGGGCGGGCGAGCGGGCGTGCGGGTTGTCTTGCGGCGCCTTGTCATGTGCCTTCGGCGGCGGGCGGTCACTCGAAGAAGATGAACGAATAGTCGCCGGTGTAGCCGAACCGCTCGAACAGCCACCGCCATTCATCCGGCGTGAAGAAGCACTCGCAGGTGAGCTGCCAGTTGAGCAGGTTGTCCTTCTCGGCCTCGTTGCGGTAGCTCTCCACGACGATGTACGCCCCGCCGCGCCGGACGCGCTCGATCTCGCGGAGGGCGCGCCGGAGGTCGTGGACGTAGAGGTTGTGCAGCGTGGTGATGGAGACCACGAGGTCGAACGCCCCGTCGCCGTAGGGCAGCTCCTGCGCCCGCCCGAGGTCCAGCAGCGGGCGGACCTCCTCCTTCGCGTTGGCCAGGGCGTACTCCGAGATGTCCAGCCCGCGGACGCTCAGCCCCGGCAGCAGGCGCTTCAGCTCGTACAGCAGGTGGCCCTTGCCGCAGCCGACGTCGAGCACGCTCTGCCCGTCGGCGAGGCCGTAGTGGTCGGTGATCGCCCGCGCCACCGGCGCCCAGCGCCCGTCGTAGCGGTATCCGCCGTAGCCGTACTTCCGGTCGCCGTCCCAGTAGTCTCGCCCGAACCGCCTGGCGACCTCGGCGCAGCGGGCCTTGTCGCCCCGGGCGACCCGCTCGAGATAGTCCCGGCGGGTCCGCTTGTGCAGCCGGCTGATGAAGTCGATCTCGGCCATGCGTTCCTCAGACGAAGTCCAGGTGCTCCTGGTCCGCCTCAAGGTAGTCCAGGAGCATGAGGTTCTTGGCGTGCGCCACGCAGTGGTGCCGGCAGTGGGTGCTGGGGTCGAGCGCCGCCAGCCGCCGGCGCATCTCGTCGCTGCCCCAGAACTCGGCGAAGCGCCGCTCGCGGATGCTCCCGAGCAGGCCCGCCCGCGTGTAGGCCTTGTCCTGGCAGGTGTAGACGTTCAGGTCGGCGGCGATCACCGTCAGGCACCGGGCGAACGGGCACCAGGTGTAGCGCCGCTCAAACTGCTCCGCCTCGGCATCGGGCAGATGCACCTTGTCGATGACGGCGAACCGTTCGTCGGCGAGCGCCGCGGCGCCCTCGGCCACCTGTCGCTTCACCGCATCGTACCACGGGCGCACGTAGGCGGCGTTCTCCGCCGCGTCGGTGCTCACCACCGCCGCCGAGACCTTCACGTGATCGGCCCCGAGCCGCTTCGCCATGCGGAGGAAGTCGCCCACCTGCGCGTGGTTGTCGGCCGTGACGATGAGGTTCAACCCGACCACGCACCGTCGCCCGCCGTCGGCGGCGAAGCGGCGGACGTTCTCGCAGACGCGGTCGAACTCCTCGGGCGCGACGCGCCGCGTGCGGGCGTAGGTGTCGCGGTCGGCAGCGTCCATGGACACGCGGACCCAGGTGGCGCGGCGGGCGAGCAGGTGGGCGACCTCGCCGGCCAGCAGCCCGCCGTGGGTCAGCAGCGCGACCTTGACGCCGGCGGCGAGCAGGCCCTCGACGGTCTCGCGGATCGGGCCGTAGCAGAGCGGCTCGCCGCCGCCGGTGAGCGTGACGGCCCGCACGCCCATCTCGCCGAGGTCGGCCACGATCTCCCGCATCTTCGCCGGGGGGATCTCGTCGCGCTCGTCCATCCGCTCGCTCACCTCGAGCTTCTCGTTGCGGTAGCAGCAGTAATCGCAGCGGTGGGTGCAGCGGTTCGTGGGCTTGAGGCGGACGTGGACCGGCGGGGAGATCCGCCCGGCCGCCAGGTCCGCCAGCTTGCCGGCGAAGTGGAAGATCTTCGCGTTGTCGTAGAGCTTCTTCGTCATGCGGTGTCCGCGCCGCGGAGGAGGCGTTCCATGTAGCGGCGCACGCCGGGCTCGTCGTCCGGGGCCGGTGCCCAGTCGGGGAACGTGTTGTGCGCCGCGTGGCGGAAGGGGCCCTGCGTGGTCTCCAGGAACACCACGACCCCGGTGAGCGGCAGCATGGTATGCCATCGCCCGGCCTCCACGCGACACAGGAAGCTCCCGCCGCCGCCCGGGGGTCCCAGCGTGAGGCGGCGCGTTTCGCCGCCGGCGTCGTCGAAGAAGACCACGCGCATCCGCCCATCGAGGACGAGGAACGACTCGGCCTCGGCGTCGTGGCGGTGCGGGCGGACGTAGACGCCGCGGCGATGGGCGATGAGCATCTCGTGGACGGCGTCGTCGAGGCTCCGGTGCAGGCACACCCGGGCCGTGCCGCTCGCGCTCGACAGCGCCCGCGACTTCAGCGCCTCCAGCACCGCGCCGTCCACGACGGCCACCGGCGCCGTGTTGAATGTCACCTCGTCAGCGCCCATCACGCGGCCTCCTCCGGCGGCTGCACGTCGCCGGCGATCTCGTGGCGAATCGCGCGGAGCGCTTCGGCCGTCGCTTCCAGGTTCTCCCGCGGCTGGTCGGTGCCCGACGGCAGCGTGAGGCCGTGCTCGGCGAACCATCGCGCGTTGGGGAACTCGCCCGCGGCATCCAGATGCGGCGAATCGGCCAGCGACGGATGGAACGGCCGGGCCTCGACGCCCCGGCGGGCGAGCAGCGCGACGACCTTGTCCCGCTCGGCCGCGACGGCCTGCGCCCACAGCGGCAGCTCGCCGTCGGCCGTGCGGCTTTCGATCATGCGGATGTAGCCCAGGCCCGCCAGCCGCTCGCGGTAGAACGCGTGTACGCGCCGGACGGCGGCGGCTTTCTCGTCGAGGCGCGCGAGTTGGGCGAGGGCGATGGCCGCCTGGAGGTCGTTGAAGCGGAAGTTGAGCCCGGGCTCCTCGAACCGGTTGTCGGCGATGCGGCGGACGCCGTGGTTGCGGAGCCGGCGCAGGCGCTCGGCGAACGCGTCGTCGCCGGTGGCGACGAAGCCGCCCTCGCCGGTGGTGATGAGCTTGGTGATGCCCATGGAGAATGCCCCGGCATCGGCGAGCGTGCCGAGTGCCCCCGCGGGCGAGCGCGAGCCGAACGCCTGGGCGGCGTCCTCGATGACGCGCAGGCCGTGCTCCGCCGCCGCGGCGTTCACCGCCGCCACGTCGCAGGCCGCGCCGTTCATGTGCACGGCGACCACGGCCTTCGTTCGCTCCGTGACCGCCGCCGCCAGGCGCGAGGCATCCAGCACCGGGCGGTCGCGCCGCACGTCGGCCAGGCGGACGGTTGCTCCGAGCAGCAGGGCGGCGTGGGCTGGCGCGATGAACGCCCCGGCCGGGACGATCACCTCGTCGCCTGCCCCGACGTCGCACGCCAGCAGCGACAGCAGCAGCGCCACGCTTCCGCTGGTGGTCGCCACGACGTGGCGGGCGCCGAGCACTCGGGCCAGCTCCGCCTCCAGGCGCTCGCACAGCGGGCCGCGGTTGATGTGCCGCCCGCGCACCGCCGCGGCGATCGCTGCGATTTCCGCCTCGCCCAGGTTGGTGTTCCACCAGGGGACCATCGCTTCAGTTCCGCCGCCAGGTTCCGGCCAGCCACACGTCCCACACCATCCACAGCAGCCACGCCGCCACGCCCGTCACGTTCCTCAGGCGAAAGGCGCTGGTCTTCGCGCCCGGCGGATAGAGGTTCACGATGGGCACCTCGACGAAGCTGCATCCGCTCCGAAGTGCCTTGATCAGCGCTTCGGCCGTGAAGGCGTAGCTGCTCGTCCGCAGCCGCAGCGAGCGAACGATCTCGACGCGGTGCAGGACGGAATCGTTGTAGTAATGCAGGCGGTGGCCGAAGGCCACGTTCAACAGCGTCGTGAACGCCCGCGAGACGATCCGCCTGAGGCGGGGGCGTTCGCGGTCGTTCGTGTGGTAGGGCACGACGACGTCGGCCCGCCCCCGGGCGGCGAAGATGCGTCGAAGCTGCTCGGCGGCGATGTCATGCTTGCCGTTGACCAGCGTGACGTAGCGCATCCGCGCCTGCCGGAGCCCCTCGCGGTAGTTCCAGCCGAGGCCCCTGTTGCGTTCGTTGTGCACGGCGCGGACGTTGTCGCGCGCGGCGAGCCGGTCGGCGAGGGCCGGCGTGGCGTCCGTGCTGGCGTCGTCGAAAATGATGATCTCGTAGCCCTCGAAGGCGCCCTCGACGGCGGCGGTCAGCTCGTCGATCGTCGCCTCGAGCCCGTCGGCCTCGTTGTACGCCGGCACGATGATCGTGATGGTGTCCTCGCCCGTCATGGCTGGATGGCGTCGGCGATCTGCGGGGCGGTCAGGCCCCAGAGGCGGCGGAAGTACGCCTGGCTGCCCGCCTCGTGGGCGTAGGCGTCGGGCAGGGCGAACCGCCGCAGCCGCGCGGGGGCGCCCGGGCAGTCGTCCGCCAGCACGCCCGCCACCGCCTCCCCCAGGCCGCCCACGATGCTGTGCTCCTCCACCGTGGCGATCAGCCGGCAGCGGCCCGCGAGCTCCGCCACCAGCGCCCGGTCGATGGGCTTGACGGTGTGCATGCTGACGAGCGCCGCCCGCACGCCGCGCCGTGCGAGCAGCTCGCACGCCTCCGCCGCCACGGGCAGCATGTTGCCCGTCGCGATCAGCGCCACGTCTTTGCCCTCGCGCAGCCGGATGCCGCGCCCGATGGCGAAGCCCTCGACCTCGCCCGCGTGGACGGCCGGCTCGCCCGTCTTGCCGAGCCGGAGGTAGCAGGGCCCCGGCAGGCGGAGCGATGCCCGGACGGCCGCCCGGACCTCCGCCGGATCGCCCGGGCACACCACCGTCATGTTCGGCAGCGCCCGCATCACGGCGATGTCCTCGATGGCGTGGTGCGTGGCGCCCGCCGGGCCGTAGGTCAGGCCGCCGCCGACACCGACGATCGTCACCGGCAGCCCCGCCTCCGACGGGTAGCACAGGTCCACGCGAATCTGCTCGAGGCAGCGCATCGTCACGAACGGCACGATGCCGTAGATGACGACCCGGCGCCCCGCGTGCGCCAGCCCCGCCGCCAGGCCGACCATCCCCGCCTCCGCGATGCCGACGTTGAGGTAGCGATCGGGAAAGCACTTCTGGAACTCGTCGAACACGTGGAAGCCCGTGTCGGCCGTCAGGACGTGGATCGAGCCGTCCCGCGCCATCAGCTCCGTCAGTGTCTCCACGAGCGCGCGTCTCATGTCCGGCCGTCCAGCTCCTCGAGGAATGCCTGAAGCTTCTCGGGCGGCACGTTGTAGTAGTGCCATCCGAGGTCGCCCTCCATCTCGGCGACGCCCTTGCCCTTGACCGTCCGGGCGATGACCGCGGACGGTCGGCCGGTCTCGATCTGCACGGCCGAGAGTGCGTCGTGGAGGGCGCTGAGATCGTGCCCGTCGACCTCGCGGACGCCCCAGCCGAACGCCGCGAGCTTCGGCGCGAAGGTCTCTATCGGCTGGATGTCGGCCACACGCCCATATCCCTGCAGGCCGTTGGCGTCCACCACGGCCACGAGGTTGTCCAGCCCCAGCCGGGCCGCCAGCGCGACGCCCTCCCAGCACGAGCCTTCCTGAAGCTCCCCGTCGCCGAGCAGCACGAAGACGCGGTAGGCGGCGGCGTCCTGCTTTGCGGCCCAGGCGAGGCCGGCCGCGATGGGCAACCCATGCCCGAGCGACCCCAGCGAGACCTCCACGCCGGGCACGCGCCCCGCGGTGGGGTGTCCGGTCAGCGGCGAGCCGTCGGCGCAGTAGCGCTCCAGCTCGGCGGGGTCGAGGAACCCCTTCTGTGCCAGCGCCGCGTACAGCGCCGAGGCCGCGTGCCCCTTGCTCAGGATGAACCGGTCGCGGGCCGGGTCGTTGGGCGCCGCGATGTTCATCACGTCGAAATAGAGGACGGCGATGATATCCGCGGCGGACATGGCCGAGGCGACGTTGCTGCCGACGCGATGCATGCGGACGATGTCCTTGCGGAGCCGCGTGGCGATGGCAGGCAGGTCGCGCGTCATGGGGGCATTGTAGGTCATCGGGGCGTCGGCTCCGGGGTGTTTTCGGCCGGCTCGGGTCCGGCGGCGGGCGTCTCGAGCGCCTGGCGGAGCCGGCCCGGGGCGGGCAGCTTCGGCCCCGTCGCCGCCACCACCGCGCCCGGCAGCGCCACCACGACCATGGTGGCCCGAACGAGCAGGGCCAGCGCGACGGCCACCGCCGCGTCCCCGGGCGACAGGTACAGCACGTAGAGCTGCTCCATGACGCCGATGCCGCCGGGCGTGACGGGCACGGCCGAGACGATGACGATCAGCGGCACGTAGAGAACATAGGCGTGCCAAGGGATCGGCAGGTGCAGGGCCGCCCCGGCCAGCGCCACCGAGCCGATGGACAACCCCTGCGCGAGGAAGGTGAGCCCGGCAGCCCGCAGCATGGCCCGCCTGTGGCGGCCGTAGTGGCTCAGGGCGTCCCCCGCCGCTGCCAGGTGCCGATAGAACGGCAGCCGGCCAAGCAGGCCTTGGATGCCGAGCAGGCGGCGCAGCCGCCCGCTGACGAGCAACGCCGTGCCTGCCGCCACCGCGCCCGCTACGACCAGCACCGACAGCGCCGGCTTGCGCAGGGCCGCGCCGCGGGCCAGGCCTGCCGCTGCCACCACGCCCAGCATGACGGCCGCCAGAATCGCCAGGCCGCACACGCCCATCAGCCGGTCCACGAACACGCTCACCACGACGTGCGCCTTCCGCGGCGTCTGCCGTGCGACGCAGTAGGCCTTCACGGCGTCGCCGCCGAGCTGCCCGGGCAGGACGTTGCTGAACAGCTCCGCGAGGAAGGCGAGGCGGACGATCCGGCCGGGCGAGAGGCGCACGTCCTGCACGGCGAGCAGCCCGCGCCACCGGATGGCCGAGGTCACCACCGACCCCGCCAGGCACAGCGCCCCCCCGGCGGCGAGCAGGACGTTGAGCCGCCCGAGCAGCGTGGCCAGGCGGCTCCAGTCGACGCCGGCAAGGACCCACGCCAGGAGCCCGGCCGCCAGGGCCCCCTTGGCGGCGGGCAGCAGGAACTTGCGGACCGAGGCGGTCAATCGACTCCCCACTCCTCAATTGCCCGGAGCACCTGGTGCGGCGAAAGATGGGCCATGCACGGGTCGCCCAGGGCGCATTCGGCGGCGCAGCAGGGCAGGCAGTCGCGATCGACGTTCGGGCGAATGATGCGGAGGCCCGGGTGGGGCGACTGCTCGGTGGCCGAGGTCGGGCCGAACAGCCCCAGCACCTTCCGGCCCATGGCGATGCCCAGGTACAGCCCCAGCGAGTCGTTGGTGATCAGCATCCGGCAGGAATGGACCCAGTCCATGTACCCGGTCAGGTCGTCGAGGTGCTGCTGGCGGGAGATGTCGTACCGCCCGTCGCAAAGCTGCTCCAGCTCGTCCCAGTGCGCCATCGGCCAGGCCTTCACCGGCAGCAGCTTTCCCACGTGCATGTTGAAGCCGAGGTCGTGCACGGCCTCGCCGGCGGGGCGGTAGCCGAGGATGTAGCTTTCGCCCTGCCACTCGTGGCCGAGGGCGCTGTAGAGCACGGCGGCCCAGGGCCGGTCGTTCAGCCGCTTGACGTCCTCGCGCGTGGCCACGGCAAGGGCCTCGTGGGCCCGCTCGTAGGCCTGCGCCTGGCCCGTCTCCGCGTCGAACCGGAAGCCGTAGTGCGCCCATGCGTCGATGCGGTTCACCAGCGCGCAGACACCCGGGACCTTCTCGAGGTTAATCACCTTGTCGAACCGCTCCTGCTGGAGCTGGAGCATGCTGAGCATGTCGAACACGAGCAGGCGGTCGATGTACGGGTTGCCCTCCAGCAGCGGCACCGCGGCGGGATCCGTCAGCCACGTGACGTGATCGTCCTTGAACAGGTGCAGCAGGACAGTCGTGCGGAACACGTCGCCGAGGCTGCACGTGGCCCGCATGTGCGGGGCGAGCGTCTCGGAGTAGCCGAGCTTGATGATCAGGATCTTGTGCTGCCGTCTCACTGGGCCCGCCTTCCGGACGGGGTCAGATGAACTCGTCGTGCGGCCAGGGGTGCTTCAGCCGCCACAGATACCTGTTGCATTCATCCATTCGGCAGATATCGCGGCAGGAATCAACATCGAGCTCGCGGCGGATGAAGCGGAGGACCTCGCGGCGGCGGTCGCCCCGCCACAGGTCGGGCAGGGACTCGGCCAGGGCGTTGCCGACGAGGAAGCGCGGATCGCCGGCGAAGACGTTGCACTCCCACACGTCACCGTCGGCGGCGATGAAGCCCATGAAATCCGTGCCGTAGCAGGTGCGGTAGGGCTTGGCGGCCCGCACCTTGGCCATCGAGGCGGCGCGGTAGATGACGCGGAAGCCGTCGCCGGCCAGCGCCTCCAGCTCCTCCCGCACCGGCTCGAAACGGGCGTAGTCCACCTCGCGGCGGCTCTCGCTCAGCGGATGCTGCGAGTAGGGCTTGACGCTGAAGTAGTCCGCGCCGATGTCCCGCACGCGCCGCGCCAGCTCGACGGCCGTGGCGGCGTTCTCCTCGATCAGCACGAGCTGCACGCCGATGGTGACGCCCAGCCCGCGCGAGCGCTTCCGCTCGACCGCCAGCCGCACCGCCGCGAGCGCCCGGTCGAACAGCTCCGGCCCGACGCCATGCACCACCGCGTACGCGGCCGGGGTGCCCGCGTTGATGGAGAACCGCAGCCACGCCAGCCCG
>CAZMDT010000102.1:0-9545 GCA_964564965.1 uncultured Planctomycetaceae bacterium
CCTTGTCCTGCGGCTCCGTCAAGGCCGCCAGGTCCACGTACGCCTCGATGAACTCCGTCCCCTTGCCGTCCTTGGCGAACTGGTCGGCGGCGGCCTTCACGTCGGCCAGCCGCGCCTTCACTGCCGCCGCCACGATGTGCCCCGCCACGTCCTTCGCCAGCGCGTCCAGCACCGACTTGCAGGCGGCCTGGTCCGTCGGCAGCACCAGCGGGTCGGGCGCCAGCCCGATGTTGGGGTTGGGGTTCTCGATCGTGGCGTCCTCGAAGGTCACGGCCTTCCGCAACACCTGCTGGTCGGCGACCGCGCGGCTGGCGAGATTCATCAGTTGCACGTTGACCGCGGCCGCTGCGATCTTCTTGTAGGCGTGCACGACGTAGGGCCAGTCGGCGTTCACGCGCCGGCGGACGGTGCGCGGCGTGGCGGCCAGGCGGTTTTCCAGCCGGTCGATCTCCGCCCGTTTCGCGCGGATGGCGTCCTGGCCGGCGCCGGCGTCGAGCAGGCGTTTGAGCGCCAGGCGGGCATTTCGCAGGTCGCCCTGAAGCCGGGCGAACTCCGGGTTCTCCACCTCCTGCACCACCTGGTATCGGTGGACGCGGTTCTGCGGCTGGGCGCGCTGGACCGGCGCGGCGAACTCGGTGACCGTAAGGTCCGCCAGGTAGGCCACCGGCGCGCCCGCCGCGGTGACGTGGAGGAACGGCGGGCGGTTGCCCGACATGGCCTGGAGGACGGTCCAGCGGAAGGCGGCGAAGTCGGCCGGCACGTTCACCCGCCCCGGGGCCGCCTGAACCGCCACGCCGAAGCTCACGCGCGACGCGATCGCCGACTGCATCGCCGACACCTTGTTGAGGTACGTCTGCGTCCGCGCGTGGTCCGCGGCGTCCATGTACCACAGCAGCGCGTTGCCGAAGAGCCCGCGTTTCTCGGCCTCCAGGCCGCGGGCGTAGTCCGCCCCGGCCAGGCCCTGCTGCGCCCGCGCGTGGTTCGGCACGTAGCCCAGTGCCCGGGCAAAGGCCTGCTCGGCCTCGTCGAGCCGGCCCCGGCTGAGCAGGGCGAGCCCGTCGGTGGCCAGCGCGTCGGCGGCCTGGTTGCGCACCGTCGCCACGAACGCCCGCGCCGGCTGGTGGTACGGGTAGACGTTCAGGGCGGCGTTGGCGGTCTGCATCGCCTCGTCCCAGCGGCGCTCGCCCGCCAGCGCGACGGCGTTGTTGTAGAGCTGCTCCGCCTGCTCCAGCAGCGACCTCGCCTGCCCCAGGTGCGCCTGGGCGGCGTCGTTGTGCGGCCAGATCGACAGTGACGCCTCGAAGGCGCGAATGGCCTCGGGGAGCCGCTTCTGGGTGAGGTGGCTTTCGCCGGTGGCGGCGAGGTCCCCGGCCTGGCGGAGCGTTTCCCCGGCGTTGTGGCGTTCGACGCGGCAGGGGAGGTGGTAGGCGTTGGCGGCGACGGCGGCGTCGAGCACGTCGAGCACCTGCCGCCAGCGGCGGTCCGCCATCAGTTGGCGCGCCTGCGCGAGCAGCGCGTTCGACCTCTCCAGCGCCGGAAGGCTCTGGCCCGCCGCCGACGCCAGCGCCTCGCGCGCGCCCGCGTTCTCGCCGTCCAGGTCCTCCGCCCGGCGCGCCTCCGCCACCGCCGCGGTCAGGTCGCCGGCGTCCGCGGCGCCAAGCGCCCGCGCCAGCCGCGTCCGTGACGCGGCTCGCGCCGCCTCCGTCCGGGCGTCCTTCGCCGGCGCGTAGTCCGGGTTCACCCCAAGGCTCTCGTCGAACTTGGCGACGGCGGCCTCGTGTTGGCCCGCCGTGGCGAGCTGCTGGCCTTCCTGCCACGGCGCCAGGTATTGCGCCTCGTAGTAGCTGGGGGCGAAGTTGGGGTCGCTCGCCAGCTCCGGCTTGCCGTCCAGCGCCTTGCGGTAGTACTTCAGCGCGTCGACGTAGCGCTTCTCCAGCATGTACCCGTTGGCCTTGTCGATGTAATGCTGGGTGCATCCGGGGAGGCAGGCGAACAGGCCAACGCAAGCCGAGGTGAGCAGTATCCGTCGCGCCATGATGGGGCTCCTTCCGGGGGGCATTGTAGGCCCACATGACCAAACGTGGCAAGCTGCAACGGCTTGCGGCGGCCCGGCATGGGGGCGGGCGCCAGGAAAAACCGGCGCCCGATTTGCCCGGCGCACGCGATCTATCCTAAGCTTGAGATGTCGCACAGGCCAAGGGACGGTCGTGCCCTTGCCTGCGTTGTCTGGCCGGGCAATCCGTGTTGAGTGAAGCGCGGACCACGAGGCTGTAGAGACCGGGGCATTCGCCCCGCAAGTCGTTGCAGCAGCGGGCCCTCACAATTTCATCGCCATCGAACCGCGTTAATCAAGCCCCTGGATGAAGCTGACGATAGATTCGTTAGCTTGGCACGGTCCGGCCGGGGGGCCGGCACCGTCGCCGCGTCGAGGGCTTGCCGTAAGCGAGATCGCGTCTCGAGGTCGTCCATGAAGGGAGGTGAGCGAGGGATGGACGGACCGGTCCGGCTCAGCGGTTCCGATGGGGCATTGCGCCGGCTGGGCGACTGAATCGTCCAAGTGGAACACAAACGCGGCAGGCGGCATGACCGCACGGCCGCGGGATGCACGAAAAGAAGTTGAGGCTATGGAGTCCGTTGGCACGGAGGCGGGGCAACCAACCGGGGGCCCGAAAGGGCCCGACACAAGACGCTGTATTTCGGAGGCTGATTCATGAAGCGCAGAGGCTTTACCCTGGTCGAGATTCTCATCGTGGTGATCATTCTGGGCATTTTGGCGGCGATCGTGATCCCGCAGTTCACGGAAGCGTCGAACGACGCGCGTGAGTCCGCCCTGAAGAGTGATCTCCAGACCGTTCGCAGCCAGCTCGAGCTGTACAAGGTGCAGCACCTCGAGCACTACCCGGACCAGGTGGACGACGGCTCCGGGTGGGCGGCGGACACCGGCAGCTTCATCACCCGCCTGACCAGCCGCACAAACGCCCAGGGCGAGATCATGGCTGATGGTGACGATCCGGCGGACTATCCGTTCGGCCCGTACCTGCAGAAGTTCCCGACGAACCCGTTCGCCACGGGGAATGCCAGCAGCGTGAGCTGCGCCGCCAGCGATCCCGAAGGCGACGGGGATCCGGGCTGGTTCTTCGGCACGGCGAGCGGCAAGTTCGCGGCGAACGACGCAGACCACGACGAGCTGTAGTCCCTCGTGACGGCGGGCGACTGCCCGTCGCCATGACAACCAGTGCAACACAAGCTCCGCCCCGGTCGGGGGCGCCCCGGGGGGCGCCCCCGTCCGGGCGAGTCTGTTGCACGAAGTGGTTGGGGGACGGCGCCGGGCCTGGCCGATCCAACCGGCCTCCGCCCCCGCCAGCCCCCGCCGGGCGGATAGACGCATGACGAAGCGAACTGCTTTCACACTGGTGGAGCTGCTGATAGTCGTGCTGATCCTCGGGATCCTGGCCGCCGTGGTGCTGCCGCAGTTCTCGAACGCTTCCGCGGCCGCCCGGGCCAGCATGCTCGCCGATGACCTGCGCGTCGTACGCTCGCAGGTCGCCGTGTTCAAGGGGCAGCACCGAGGCGTCGCTCCGGGGTATCCCGACTGCGACCGGACCGCCGACCCCACCGAAGAGGCCTTCGTCGCGCACATGACCAAGGCCACCAACACCAACGGAGAGATCGCCGACGTCGGCACGCCGGGCTTCAACTTCGGGCCGTATCTCCGCGAAATGGTCGAGAACCCCGTCAACGGGAAGACCACCGTCCAGATCATCGCCGAGGGCGCCGTCGTCCCCGCCGCCGCCGACGACAGCCACGGCTGGGTGTATCAGCCCTCCACGCTGATCTTCAAGGCCGGTTCCGCCGGCGTGGACGAGTCGGGGAAGGCCTACATCGACTACTAGCTCGCGCCGCCGCGACATTCGGCGGCCGGGCGGACCCGCGAGGACGCCGCAGGCGATGATGGCGAGGGCACCACAACGCGGGCGAGGCTTGACGCTGGCCGAGGCACTGCTGGCGGCCACGGTGCTGGCGATAACGGTCGTGGCCATCACGGTTCCCTTCACGGCAGCCGCCAGGAACGAGCAGGTCAACGCCCGCATGGTCCTGGCCACCGTCCTGGCCGAGGACCTGCTGGAGGAGATCCTGTCGAAGCCGTTCCGCGACCCGGACGGTCCGGGGTCGGCGGGCCCGGAGCCGGGGGAGACGGGGCGGGCGCAGTTCGACAACGTGGACGACTACGACGGTTACGTCGAGGCGGAAGGGGGCATCGTGGACGCGGCCGGCGCGCCCGTGACCGACGCCGCGGCCACCGGGCTGTCGCGCTCGGTGACGGCTACGTACGTCTACGTCGGCGACCAGGACGTGACGCTCGAACCGAGCGTCGTCCGGGTCGTCGTCGACGTGCGGTATCACGGCCAGCCGCTGGTCACGCTGACCCGGCTGGTCTACGAGGTGGACTGAGGAGGCAGTGGCCATGAGGCATGCGGCGAGGGGTCTGACGCTTCCCGAGCTGGTCCTGGGCATTGCCGTCACGTCGGTGATCGGCCTGGCCGTGGCGGGGGTGACGATGGCGCTGTCCACCGCCCACGCCAACAACCAGCAGCACAGCGAGAACCTTCAGGCGGCGCGCGTGGCGGCGTGGCGCATCAACCGGGAGCTGCGCCAGTGCCGCCTGGTGACGGCGGCCGACTCCAGCCGGATCGCCCTCTGGGCCACCGACGGCAACGGCAACGGTCGCATCAACCTCGACGAGATCCGCGTCGTCAGCTACGACGCCACCAACGGGGAGATCCGCATCTGGCGGGCGGAATTCCCGCCGGGCTGGCCGGACTGGCTGAAGAGCTGGCTGAACACCGAGATGGACCTGAGCGACCTGGCGTACGCGCCGACGGTCGAGGTGTGGCTGAAGAACAGTTGGCTGTCCCAGAGCACGCTGCTGGCCACGGGGGCGGCGGGCTTTCACTGCACCGTCTCGCCCGCCGCGCCGCTGTCCACGCTTGCCCGCATCGAGATCACCGTGGGCGACGGCGACCAGGCCGTCACGCTGGGCGCAGCCGCCACCCTTCGGGTGGGCCAGACCGACCGCGTCGTGCGAGTCGGCGGCCACTACGAGCTCGACTAGCCCGCCGCGCCAATGAGGACGCCATGAACGCCCGCAACGCCATCCGACGCCGCTCTCGCCGCCGGCGCGGATTCGCCATGATGATGGTCCTCACGCTCGTCGCCGTGGCGACGGTGCTCGGGCTGAGCTACCTCGCCGCCAGCACGGTCAAGCTGACGCTGACGCAGAACGTGATTCGCGCGGCCCGCGTGCAGTACCTCGTGGAGTCCGCGCTCCAGCACGGGCTGTGGCAGCTCCGCGCGGCCCCGGAGGCCCTCGTGGGCTCCGTGAGCAACCCGCTGGGGCCCTTCCAGGCCGACGAGACCAACGACAGCTACTACTTCTACGCCGAGCCTGTCGCCGGGCAGGCACTCACCTACACCATCACCGCCTACGCCGAGGTCGACGGCGTCCGCCGCCAGGCCTCCATGACCGTCCGCTTCACGCCCACCTACCACGACCGGGTCGCCGCCCTCGGCCCGATGGCGTACTGGCGGCTCGGGGAATCGTGGGGCATCACGGCCCGTGACTCGGCCGGCAGCAACGACGGCCGGTACTGCAACGGCGTGGACCAGGGCGAGACCGGCTCGCTGCCCCACGACAACGACAAGGCCGCCGAGTTCGACGGCAACAACGACTACGTGGACCTCGGAAACATGGACATCGACGCCGGGCAGCTCACGATTTTGGCGAGCTTCAGGGCGAACAGTTGGGACCACCAAGACGGGCGGATCATCTCCAAGGCCGACGGCGCGAGCGGCAACGACCACTACTGGATGCTCAGCACGACCCGGCACGGCGGCGAGCAGCGACTCCGCTTCGGCCTCAAGTGCAACGGCGGCACGAAGAAGCTCATCGCCGACTCCGGCGACATCCCGCTCCACCAGTGGGTCTTCGCGGCGGCCGTCTATGACGGCAGCAGAATGATCCTCTACCAGAGCGGCCGGAGCGTCGGCGAGCGGAACCAGTCCGGGCACATCCGCCAGGCGCCGGCCGTGACGGCGTGGATCGGAGGGAACCCGGACGGCGACACCTCGCAGCCCTGGGACGGGAGAATCGACGACGTGGTCGTTTTCACGCGTGCCCTGTCGGGCGAGGAGGTCGAGGCACTGTTCAAGGCCCGATTGCCTGAGGTCGAAGTACTTTCCTGGCAGGAGGGAGTTCGGGAGTGACAGAACATGCAGCGTAGACCCAGAGACATTCGAGTGAACGTGGACGGATACACCCGGTTCTGCCTGACGGCGATCGCGGTGCTGCTGACGGTGCTGATCATCGGCCTGTGGGCCGAGGGCGTCCCGGGCAGCGCCGAGGCGCGGGCGGAGAAGGCCCCCGTCTTCGGCGACACCGGGGCGCAGCGCCAGGTGCTGGTCGACGCCCAGAAGGCCACCAACGCCAAGCTCGACGAGCTGATCGCCCTGCTCAAGAGCGGCCAGGTGAAGGTCCAGGTCGTGCAGCCGGGCAAGGCCGGTCCCGGCGGAGAGGGAAATGCCGTACCCAAGCCCAGAGAGTAGCGCCCGGCGGCGGCCGGCGCCGGCGCCCGCGCGCCGCGGCGCCGCCTTCACGCTGCTGGAGCTGATCGTGGTGGTGGTCATCATGGCCATTGTCGCCGCCGTCGCCGTGCCCATGGCCATCGGGACCGGCGACCTCCAGGTGATCTCGGCGTGCCGGCTCATCGCCACCGACCTCCAGTACGCGCAGAACGTCGCCATCACCCACCAGGAAGAGGTGACCGCGGCGTTCAGCCCGTCCACCGAGTCGTACAGCCTCAGTAACGAAAGTGGGCCTCTGATCCATCCGATGACAAAGGAGGCCTACACGGTCGATTTCCGGTCACGGGACGGCTTCCACGACCTGGACATCGTCTCCGCCGACTTCGGCGGCAGCCCGTCCGTCACCTTCGAGGACCTGGGCGCGCCCGACGAGGCCGGCGCAATCCAGGTGCAGTCGGGCCCGCACCTGTACCGGATCGACGTAGCCGCCGCGACGGGGAAGGTGACCGTCACGGCCGTCAACCCGTAGCAGAGGAACGGCACGAGATGCTGAAAGGCTTCCTGCAAAGCCGGCGCTGGCCCATCGGGCTCGACATTGGCACCGAGGGCGTCAAGGTGCTCCAGATGCATCGTCTGGGGCAGACGGTGAGCGTGGTGGCCGCGGGGCAGCGGCACTTGGCGCGTCCGGCGGAGGGGGGCGCCGAGCGCCGCAAGGCCATCCTCGAGGCGATCGGGGAGATCATGGAGGCCGGTCGCTTTCAGGGCCGGCGGGTGGTGTCGGCGCTGGCCCCCAACGAGCTGCACGTCAAGAACGTGCGGATGGCTCCGCAGAGCCCCGCCGAGCTGGTGCAGTCCATCCGCGACGAAGCCGTCGAGCGGTTTGGCTTCCACGTCGGGTCGGACCAGCTTCGATGGATCAACGCCGGGACGGTCCGCCAGGGCACGGAGACGCGTGAAGAGATCATCATGCTGGCCGTACCGGCGGAGACGATCGAGGCGCACCTGGACCTGCTGAGCGAGGCCCACCTGGTGCCGGAGCACATCGAGGCGGAGCCGGTGGCGCTGTTCCGGGTGTTCCAGCACTTCCTGCGCCGCCGCGCCGACGAGGACGCCGTCAGCGTCATCGCCGAGATCGGGCGCAGCGGCACGCGCGTGACCGTCGCGCGGGGGCGGCGGATCGTCTTCATCAAGCAGATCGACATCGGCGGCGCCAGCTTCACCGAGGCCGTCGCCAAGCAGCTCAACCTCGACGGGCAGGAGGCCTACGACCTCCGCGTGCGGATCATGAAGGAGCAGAGCGGCGTGGCCCCGCGCCCCAGCGCGGACGCCGCGGAGGCCGAACGGCGCGACAGCATCGAATGGACCCTCCGCGACGCCATGCGGGGACGCGTGGCGGAGCTGGCGCGCGAGATCGCCCTCTGTCTGCGCTACTGCTCGGTGACGTTCCGGGGCCTGCGCCCGGACCGGGTCGTCCTGACCGGCGGGGAGGCCTACGACCCCGCCCTGGCCTCGCTGCTGGCCGAAAGCCTGGGCGTCGAGTGCGCGGTGGGCCGGCCCCTCCGCAGCGTCGACGTGGCCCGCATGGACGTCGCCGCCAACCGCCGGGGCACCCTCGCCGAATGGGCCGTCTGTGCCGGCCTGGCCCTGCGGGACATCCGATTCGACAACGCCGCAAGCGAGACGGACGATGCTGAACATCGACTTTCTGCCTGAGCGGATCCTCCAGCAGCGGGCGCGGCGCCGCCGGGTGATCCGGCAGTCGTACCTGCTGGTGGCCTGCGTGGCGGCGATGGCCCTGCTGGCCTACGTCCGCCAGGGCATGGTGGCGCAGGCCCTCGCCGAGCGCGACATGATCGGCGAACGGGCCGCCTCCACCCTGCGCCAACTCGAGACCCGCGACCGCCTCCAGCGCGAGGAGGCCGAACTGCTCCTCAAGCAGCGCATCGACGACCAGCTCGGCACCCGCGTCAGCGGGCGCGACGTCCTCGCCGAGCTCAGCCGCCTCGTGCCGGCCAGCACGTCGCTGGTCAAGCTGGACATTGAGGCGGCCGAGGTCCCCGTGACCGTCGAGTCGGCGAGCCCGGGCCAGCGCAGCGGGCGCGCCCGGAGCGGGTCGGGGCGAAGCGCCCAGAAGTACCGGATGGTCAAGCGCGTTCGCCTGGCGATCACCGGGCTGGCGCCGAACGACGTGGACGTGGCGAACTTCATCGGGCAGCTTTCGGCGTGCCCGCTGTTCGAGGAGGTTCACATGGGCTACGCCAAGACGGTGGCGTTCCGCGGGCAGGAGGCCCGCGAGTTCAACGCGAAGTGCTACGTGGTCCGCTAGGTGGAGCGGCGAAGGATGAAGCGCTACATCACCAAAGACTCGCTCATCGTTCTCGGCATCCTGGCGGGCATCGCCGTGGGCGCCGTGGTGGCGGTGTTCGTGCCCCAGAGCCGTCGGCTCCGGGCGCTGCAGGCGGAAACGGTCTCCCGAAGGGCCGGCCTCGAGGCCGACGCCCGCAAGGCCGCCGTCGTGCCGGGGATGGTCCGCCGCGTGGAGGCCCTCAAGCAGCGCTACAACGAGCACTGGGAGAAGAAGCTCCCGCGCCGTCAGGACCTGGGGGACTTCATCCGGGAGATCAGCAACCACCGCGACGCCGCGGGGCTGTCGGGGCAGCTCATCGAGCCCGGCACGCCGACCCGCGAGGAGCTGTACCACACGCTGCCGATCATGCTCCAGGTGCGGGGGTCGTTCGGCGCCCTGGCGGAGTTCCTCCGGCGGCTGGACCACATGGAACGGCTCACCCGCGTGCAGAAGATGAAGATCATCACGGATACCAAGCAGGTCCCCGCCGTGCTCGACATCCAGATCGAGATGAACATCTACTTCACCGACGCGGGGCAGAGCGCCTCGTGAGGCGTGAAGGGAGCCCGACGTGAACCTGACGGCCATGAAAAACCAGCTCGTCGCCGAGCTGAAC
>CAZMDT010000103.1:0-9532 GCA_964564965.1 uncultured Planctomycetaceae bacterium
GCGCCGCGGCAGACGCCCCGTGAGTTCGACGCCCGAAGGGCGCTCGCAAGGCGCCCCCGCCGCGAAATCTCATCGCCCGCTTGCGCGAGAGGCCCTGCCGACAGGCGGGGCCTCTTGCGCAATCGAGGTGCCTGATTCGGACTCACGCGGATGCCGCGCCGCGGCAGACGCCCCGTGAGTTCGACGCCCGAAGGGCGCTCGCAAGGCGCCGCCGCCGCGGCCGTTCCCCTACCACCACACGAAGTCTTCGTGCACGCTGCCGAGCGTATAGCCCCCCTCGGCCGGAGGAACGTCATAGTAGCCATCGGGGTGGCTGCCCACGTGCCCGTCGCCGAACAGCAATGCCTGGAACCCCGGCACGTCCGTCTCGGATCCCGCGTGGTTGTACTCGCCGTTCCCGTTGTACTTGTCGACCATGATCCGATCGCACGCGATCAAACGTCCCCCGGGCATGTCGTCGTTGAACGATACAACCGGAGCGGTCATATCGGGGAACGACAGCCACATGTATTTGTTCGCGGCGCCCGGCACGCTGCCGGGGTCCGACCACTGGCAGCCGGCGCTGCCCGTGGGCTCACTGCACTCGAGCCCGGAGACGACCAGGTACGACGAGTAGAGCCGATGCCCGGCGTAGCTGTACTTCCGCTCGCCCACGATGCCGCCGTCGTGGTGCTGGTGGATCGCCTGCCCCGCTCCGCTGGGGCAGATGAAGGTTCGGTCGGTGAGCCCGTACTGCTCATAGCGCCGCATTGACGTGCCGTACAGCCGCCAGATCGGGGCCTCCCACCTGTAGCCGGTGTACGTCGGCGGCCGGACCAGCCGGTCCTCGTCGGCGATGGCGCCGCCCCAGTTCTGGTAGCCGTGGTCGAAGTTCCGGTTGGCATACCACTCCGTTCCGTCGACGTCCTCGAACAGCCGCACCGCCGTCATCGACCGCTTGAACCACTGGTTCCACCGGTAGCCGACGGGCATATGGCCGTCGTGGTCCGAAGCGAAGCTCAGTGACGCCGTGCCGAGGTTGCGGAGGTTCGTCGTGCAGACGGCCCGGCGGGCCAGCTCTTTGGCACGGTCGAGCGACGGCGCCAGGATCATGAGCAGCAGCGCGATGACCGCGATGACCACGAGCAGTTCGATCAACGTGAAACCATGCAAGCCCGGGCGGCGACTGGACGGGCAGCGGCCCCGGCGCGTCCCGCCCCGCGCCGGCACGCCGAAGCTGGTTCCCCTTGCGCCGGTCACCATGTCGCATTCTCCGGACGGCCCGCGCCGTTGGGCGGACACAGGCCGCACAAGCCATTCTACGCGAAGGCCCCGCCACGCCAGGCGGCTTTTCCCGCCGTGGCGGGCGAGCGCCCCACGCCGGGGCGGCCGCTCGCCCGCGCGGTGCCGCCTCAGGCGCCGCGCCGCCGGCGGAGGTATCCGCCGAGCACTCCCACACCCAGCATCACGGCCACGCCGGAAACCGGCTCCGGGATCACGGTCGGGGAAACGGTGATCGTCAGCGTGCCCGTGTCGCCCTGGAACACCGTCGTGCCGGAAGCGGTATTGAGCTGCGCGGCCGTCCAGGTGCCCGCGAGGATGCCCGTGCCGTCCACCGTCAGCGCATTCCAGGTGCTGTTATCGTCATTGAGGTCGATGATCGTCCCGTCCGCCACTGTGGCCAGGCCAGTGACGGTCAGAGCATTGTTGATCTGCATGTCAAGCGTCCCCCCCTGCCAGTCCAGGTTCTGCACCGTGCTGGGCGAGCTGCTGAAGATCTGGATCTCGCCGGCGCCCAGCTTGGTCAGCGTCCCACTCTCGTCCAGGAGCTTGCCACCGTTGCGGAAATACCAGTACCTGACCCGGATATCCATCGTGCCGTCGCCGTCGAAGACGAGATTGTTGCCGGTGCTGCCGTAGTTGTGGACGCCGCCGTTATCGCCGCCGGAGTCCAGGACGGTCACCGTCCCCCCGTCGGCGATGTGAAGGTTGTGGTTGCCGCTCTCGAACTTCATCGGATTGTACTTGTTCGTATTGGTGATCGTCAGCGAAGCGACCGTGACGTCCGTGCCGTCCACCTCGATCTTGTCGTTGCCGAGATCGCCGTTGAACACTGCGACCGCCGACGACGAATTGGGGTACCCGGTGTTGGGGTCCCAGTTCGCGTCTGTCGTCCACACCCCAGCGCTGTTGCCGGTTCCGTCGGTCCCGACCCAGGTCGCCGCCTGGGCGGAACTTACGGCCACGCCGACCGCTGCTGCCGCCAGGACCATCGCAATTGCCAGTGTTTTCCTCATCTTCGCGTCTCCTCAATCTAGGTGTCTATTCGGACGCCCCCGCGCTGCCGCGGCGGGGCGCAACTGCCGGCTTCATCCAATGTGAACGGAACCGCCCTCGGCTCAAGCCGAAGCGAGGGACCCTCGATGCGCTGCATGAGCATCTCCACGGCCGCCCGCCCGACGCCGTAGTTCGGCACGAGCATCGTCGTGATGCCCACGCCGAGCATGGCCTGGCGATTGTGGAACGTGATCAGGGAAAGATCCCCGGGCACGGCCAGGCCGAGGTCCCGGGCGGCCGCGTATAAAGCTGTCACCGTGGAATCGCCGTAGGCCACCGCCGCCGTCGGCCGGTCCGGCCCGGAAAGCAGCTCCCGGGCCTTGCGGGCCCGGTTATCGTCTTCGGGGTCGTGCTCGTAACGGTCGTGGCATCGGCAGGGCAGCCCGGCTGCCCGCATCGCCCGGCGGTAGCCTTCGGCTCGGTCCAACTCGCTGTAGTGAGCGTTCTCCTGCACGTAGGAGTACGAGACGTAGGCAATCCGGGTGTGGCCCATGCCCAGGAGGTGCTCCGTCGCGGAGCGCCCGGCACGGAGGTCGTCCGGGAAGACGCAGTCGTGGTCCGTCTTGTAGTTCAGCCAGACCGACGGGAGGTTGTGTTCCGCCACGAGCTGAACCATCTGCGGCGGAACCGCCTTGTTGTAGTTGATCAGCAGCCCATCCGACGTCCACTCCCGCAGGATCTTCGGCAGGTAGCGGCGGCTCGCGAGCTTCTCGTCCGGCAAGGGAGCGACCGTCAGGTGCAGGTTCCTCTCCTCCAGCGCCTGGCAGATGCCCGCCAGCAGTTCCTGCGGAAGTGTGCTGCGGCCCTCGTCGATGGCGTTGAGGATCAGGGCCACACACCCGAACCGCCCGGTGGCCACAGCTCTCGCGTAGGCGTTCGGCCGGTAGTCGAGTTCCCGGGCCGTACGAAGAACCTTGTTCCGCGTCGCCCGGCTGGCGCCCGCGGTGGACCTGCCGCCGTTGAGCACCATGCTTACGACGCGCCGCGACACGCCGACCCGGTCTGCTATGTCCCGAATGCTCGTGGGCATTCCGGTCACCAAGATGCGTTCATCACGTGGGGGGCTCGGATCAAGTCCCGGCCGATTCACCGGTGAATATACCACGCGCCCGTCGTTCTGTCAAGCGATTCCCGGCTCCTTTTTCTCATGCCAACCCGGGCGGTTGGGGCCCCGCCGGGTTGACCCCCCGCGCCGGCCCGTCGTATAATCCCCGCGGCCGCTCGAAGCCGCCCTTGATCGGGAGACAGCCTTGAGGAAAGCACTTTCGCGCTCGGCGCCGGCGTGGCTGGCGCTTCTGCTGGCCGCGGCGGGGTGCACGGACGGCGACGTGGGCCTCGGCGCGGCGCCGGCGACACAGCCGGGCAACGGCGGCGGCGCTTCGCAGGCCGTGCCGGCGCCGATTGACCTCCTCCTGCCGCAGCGGATCCGGATCCATCCGTTCACGGGGACGCGGACGTTTGACGCGGCGGGCGGCGTGCGCGGCATCGACGTGCGCATCGAGGCCACCGACGCTTTCGAGGACCCCACGAAGGCGTTCGGCGACTTCCGGTTCGAGCTGTACACGCACGAGGCGCACGGCCCGGACCCCAAGGGCCGGCGCATCGCCGTCTGGCGGGTATCCCTGCTGGAGGCCAGGCAGAATGTCCTCCACTGGGATGGCATTGCCAAGCGCTACCAGTTCAAGCTGAAGTGGACGCACCCCATCCCCGTCGGCCAGCAGTTCGTGCTCACCGCCACCTTCACCAGCCCGTTCTCGCGGCGGCTGTTCGACGAGCGGGTGTTCGTCTCGGGGCAGTAGCCGTGCGGGCCGCCACACTGATTCTGCTGCTGGGCGTGCTGCCGATCCTGGCGGCGGGCTGCATGCAGGACCGCCTCACGCGCCCGAACTTCGAGACGCTCTACCGGGGCATGCCGGACTACGCCGTGGAGCGCAAGCTCGGCCGGCCGACGGAGCGATCGGAGTCGCGCTGGGTGTACGTCGGCAGAATGCCCTACCGACGGGCGGAGATCACCTTCGAGCGGGACGCTCGCGGGCGGTGGGTGGTCAATGACATGACGTGGCGCTACGACCGCCCCGGCGAGGCGCCGTAGCCGTCAGCGGTCCGCCTTCGTTGCCGGCGCCGTACTTGCCCGCCGTTCCATCAGTTCGAGCGCCCTGTCGGCCCGGCGGGTCGTCGCCGCCCCCTCCGCACGCTGCATGCCCTCCAGAAGCTTCGCCAGCTCCTCCGGCGAGACCTCATTCAACGTGATGACGAGCGGCCGGAGGTTGGCACCGGCGACCTGGTCCTGCGAGGTCCGCTGCTGGGCGATGGCTTGGCGGGCCAGTTCCAGGTACCCCTGGGCGAGTCGGCCCTGCCGCCGCTGCGCCTGCTCCTGCTGTCCGGCCCCCTGGCCCCCCTCCCGGCCCGCGACCTGCCGGAATGCTTGCGAAGCCGGCTGCTCGCCCGTCGGCTGCGGCGCCTGTTGCGCCACCTGGGCCGTCTGCCCGGGCTCGTGCGGCTGCGCCGACTCGCCGCTGCGGGCCTTCTGGCCGAGCCCGGCACCGGGCGCGTGGCCGGCGCCCCCCGACGGCGGGGCCGCGGGGCGATCCGCCACCGTCTGGTTCGCCGGCATTGTGGCCGGGGGCTGCGACGGCGCCGATCGCTGCTGCATCTGGCGGTCGCGGCCCACCTCATCGAGGGCGCGCGACATCGTCGTGTCAGGCTCGCCCGGCGTCGCCTCGGCCGCGGCATCGTGCTGCTTCGCCGGCATGCGCGCCGCCACCGGCGCGGGAGCAGCTTCCGCGGGCGGTCCCTCGTTCAAGGCCTCGGGGGATGCGGCACCGTCGGCCGGCGCCGCCGCCGGTGCCGCCGGCGTGGACACGGACCCCTGCGTCGCGGCTTCGCCGGGCCGTTCTTCTCCAGCCGCCGGTGCGCCGACACCGCCCACGACCGGGGGGCGACCGCGCGCATCCGGCTTCGCCATAGCCGCCGCAGGCAAGCCGAGCTCCAAACCCGCCTTCGCCAATTCCACCTCGCGGCCCCCGGCCTCGGCCCGTTTGTCGTCGGCCACCTTCTCCGGCACGGACGGCGGCGCACCTTTGGCCTGGTACGCCAGGTCCGCCAGCATGAACTGCCCGGCCTGCACCGCCCACAGATCACGCTTGAGCTTCGGGAGCTGATCGGGCGACACCTCCGCGTAGATCCACACCTGGCGGCCGTCGGTGTTCGTGTAGTAGAAGTTGGCCCGGGGCTGCACGGCTGGCTGGCTGGCCTTCGCCATGTAGCTGGTCGCCGGCCGGATGCCATTCGCCGCCAAGACGCGCTCAATGTCGCGTCGGCCGAGCGGCAGGTTGACGGCGTCGATGTTGAGGTTGGCCCCCATCGCCAGCGTCTCGGCGAAGCGGTGCTCCTCGGAGACCCCGTTCTCATGGTAGACCCAACCGCCGTCGTGGTCGGCTTCGGGCCCGGCGCCCTTGCCGACGAGGCCCTGGCCGTCGGTCTTCATCGCGGTGCCCGGGCCGTCGCCAGCACCACCGCGGGCGTCCTTAGCGCGGAGGCCCCCGTCTTCCATGCCTGTCCCACCCGAAGCCCGGGCGCCGCTGTTCGCGGCCAGGAGGCCCTCACGGCCGCCCTCGGCGCGATCGGCCTCCTTCGCCACCGGCGCCTCCGGCGCCTTGAGCACCGGCCGACCGCCCTCGGCGATGTGCCGCCGGCCATCCTCTGTCGCCTCGATGGTCATGTAGACGACGGTGCCGACGCCGACCGCCACGAGGAGGACCGCCGCGACGGCAACATACCGGACCCACGCGAAGGGGCGGCGCTGCGGCTCGTCCTGCGTTCCGCCGACGAGCCGGCCGCGTTCGGCCTGGGCCATGATGCGGTCGAGGAGGTCCTCGGGCGCCCGCTCCCGCGGCAGGCCGCGGACGAGATCGCGCGTGGCGCGCAGCGCACGCAGCTCGGCGGCGAGGTCATCCCGCTGCCGCAGCAGCTCTGCCAGCCGGGCGGCGTCGGCCTCGCTGAGCTCGCCGTCCAGGTAGGCCGAAAACTGCTCCGCAATGTTCCCGTTCGTCGTCATGCCACCAGATCCGCCAGCTTCTGTCTCAGAATGCATCGGGCGCGATGCAGCCGGCTCTTGACCGTTCCGACGGGCACGCCGAGCACCTCGGCGGCCCGAGCGTAATTCATGTCCTCAACGTCGCACAGCACCACGACCAGGCGGAAGTCGTCGTCCAGGCCTTCCAGCGCCTCGAGCACCCGATGCCGCGTCTCGGAAGCCATGGCCTCCGCCTCCGGGGCCGCGTTCCGACGCCTCGCCACCGACGCCGTCAGCACGTCCGCCTGCGTGCTGCCGTATTCCGCGTCGCCCGAAAGCGACTGGAACCGCACCCGCCCGCCCCGACGCCGATGTGAGATCGTCAGGTTCGCGGCGATTCTGAACAGCCACGTGTAGAACTCACTACGGCCCCGGAACTGGGCGATCCGCTCCAACGCCCGCAGGAAGGCCTGCTGCGTCAGCTCCTCCGCGTCGGCCGGGCGCCCGCACATCCGCATCACCAGGTTGTAAATCCGGTCCTGGTACTTCGCCACCAGAGACCCGAAGGCCTGCATGTCGCCCTTGCGGACACGCTCGACCAGGGCCGAATCCTCGAACGAAATCGTCCGGACGGCTTCAGTCCCGGCCCGGCCGCCTGCCTTCGTCTCGGCCAATATCTTCGACGCCTTGTTGCCCACTGGGTTCCCGCAAAAAGCCGGCGCGCGCAGCGGCTCCTTTCCGAATGCTCTCGCTACTATAACACCGCCCCCTCCCCATCGATACGGCGGCATGCCGGGCCGTTACGCACAATCTACGCAGGCGCACGGCGCGCCGTTCACGTATACCGCTGCGGCGGCCCGGTGCGCAGCGGGCGGCGTTGACTTCACTCCGCCGGGCTGGTAAACACGCCCCCTGCCGCCGGCCGGTGCCCGCGCCGGCCGGCGCCGCCATGCCCCCCGGAGAGCGCCTGATGGAATACGAGAAGTACGACCTGCCCGCCCACGCCGCTGGGGCGCACAACTACCTCACCGGCATGGTGGACGCCCGGTGCGACTACCTGCCCTACTGGCTCATCGGCGCCAACCAGAACCCCGGCTGGGCCCGTCACTGCCGCGTCGACGACGCCGAGCTCGTGGCGAGCTGGTACGAGGCGCTTGAGGGCACGTTGGAGGTCCTCGGCACCGACGACGGCCGCGAGGTGCTCGAGGGGTTCAGGACGCACCTGCTGCGGTCCTGGGGGCCCCACGGGCTGCGCTACCACGAGCCGTACCCCTGGAGCAACACGCTGCATTCCTCGTTCCACGAGATGGCGTACATCCTGTCGGCGCTGAACCGCTGGCTGGTGCACCAGCCGGACAACGAGGAGGTGCGGCGGCGGCACCGCGAGCTGATCCGCGGCATGCGGGGCCTCGTCTACGAGCGCAAGACGCGCACGTTCTGGTCCGGCGACTTCCCGTTCGAGGCGCCGGTGTACGAGTTCCCCAACGACGTGTACATGCTCGAGGGGGGGTGGGACTTCACCCGCGTCACCGGCCGGGGGGAGGAGTCCATCCGCAACGGCATGATGCTCCAGCCGCTCGTGGACGCCTGGCACCTCCACGGCGACGAGGCGGCGCTCGACCTGGCCACCGGCATCGCCAACCACCTGCTGGGCATCAGCCGGTACTTCAACTACCGCGGCGAGTTCTTCGGGCACGTCCACTCCGCCACGTGGGTCGCCGGCGGGCTTGTCCAGCTCGGCCGCCTCACGAACGAGCAGCGGTACCTCAGCCGCGGACGCGACATCCTGGAGTACGTCCTGAGCATCTCCTCCTCGTTCGGGTGGGTGCCGGAGTACGCCCAGTGGCATCCGATGGCCGAGGAGCACTGCGAGACCTGCTGCATCAAGGACGCCATCTGCGCCTGCTTCGAGCTGATCGAGGCGGGGCATCACGAGTACTGGGACGTGATCAACCGGTTCGCCCGGAACCAGCTCAAGGAGAACCAGGTGTCGGACGGCTCGTTCGTCGGCGTGGACAACACCATTCCGGACACCGAGAGCACGACGTACGGCGACATCGACAAGCGGATCGTGGGCGGCTGGAGCGGCGGGGCCGAGCCGAACAGCATCTCGCTCAGCCGGTTCCGCTCGATCGCCGGGTGCTGTGTCGGCACGGCCCCGCAGGCGCTGCACCGGGTGTGGACGAACATCGTCCGCGAGCGCCACGGGCGCGTCACCGTGAACCTGCCGATCGACAAGGACGACGCGCGGTGCACCGTCGCCACGGGCTACCCCAACGCCGGGTGGATGGAGGTGGCCGCGAAGACGGCGGGCGACTTCGCCGTCCGCGTGCTGCCCTTCCAGCAGCCGGGCCTCACGCTGACGGTGAACGGGCAGCGCCGCCCCCTGTGGATGGACGAGGGCTGCGCGCGGCTGGACGGCCTGGGCAAAGGCGACATCGTCCGCCTGGAGCACGACATCGTGGAGGAGACGCGCACGGAGACGGCCGGCGGGCGGGAGTTCCGTGTCACGTGGAAGGGCTGCGACGTGGTGCGGATCGAGCCGGAAGGCGAGCCGCTGAAGCTGTACCAGCGTGTGGCGGGCCGGCCGAAGGAGATCCCCCCGCCGCCGGCGCGGAAGGAAGGCCCCTCGAAGGGCTTCGAGGCCCGCCCGACGGAACAGAAGCGTTAGGAGGCCCGGCCATGCCGCGCCCGAACGTCCTGGTTCTCTACACCGACCAGCAGCGATGGGACACGATCCGCGCCGGCGGCAACGCCCTTGTCCACACGCCGAACCTCGACGCCCTCGCGGGGCGCGGGGCGCTGTTCGACAACGCCTTCGCCAACTGCCCCATCTGCATGCCGAGCCGGATGAGCATGCTGTCCGGCCGGTATCCCGCCGCCCTGCGGATCGCCTGCAACGGCATCGAGATGCCCCCCGAGGTGCCCTGCCTGCATAACATCCTGGGGCCCTACGGCTACCACACGGCGAACATCGGCAAGCTGCACTTCCGGAACCACGCCTCGGCCTGGCGCGACCACCGCGAGCCGCACCCCACGTACGGGTTCGACACGCTGATCCTGTCGGACGAGCCGGGCTGCTACGACGACGCGTACATCAAGTGGGTCACCGAGCGCGACCCCTCGGCCGTGGAGAAGTGCCGCTGCGACACTCCGCCGGCCTGGACGGGCCGGCCCGTCCGCGTCCATCCGCGCGCGACC
>CAZMDT010000104.1:0-5565 GCA_964564965.1 uncultured Planctomycetaceae bacterium
CGCCGGTGACGAGGACGTCGTCCATGTTGAAGTCCTCGGCCCCGGAATTCGTGTCGACCGTCATCCGCAGCCACATCGTCGTCGTCCCGCCGGGCAGCTCGGCGTTGGGCACGTTGTAGGTGAACGGCGTGTCGTGGTCGTCGCCGATGCTGTAGGCTGTGGACCACGTCCCCGGCAGCGCCGCCCCGAAGCCGTACTCGGCGACGAACGTGTCGTCGCTCTCCCACGTGTTGTGGCGCGTTCGGTCGTCACTGTACGCGGATTCCGTGTGCGCGCCGATGACGATGTCCGTGTACCCGGTGATGTCGAAGCTCGTGACGATCGAGCCCGGGTCGCGGGTCCCGCCGCCGCCCGTGTTCCACAGGAGGCTGTTCGAGCCGGTCATCGGGTCCGCCGAGTCCACCAGGATCGCGTAACGCCCTCCGCTCACCGTCCACTGGCTGGGCGCCAGACCGGCCGTGTCGCCCTCAAAACCGTCGGAGAACAGCGTGTCCGCCGAGGCCAGAGAGCCCATCGCCAGAACCATGGCGCCTGCCGTCGCCAATATCATTCCTGCCTTCATTGCCCTCACTCCTTCTTCAGAACTTCACGTGACTGAATTGTCTATTCCTCCGGCGGCTGCCTGCCGCCGAACATACGCTCGTCTTCATCCTTGGCCGTCGCCGCGCGGGGGCGCGCAGGTCGTGCCGGGATCGAACTCGAAGGCCACTTTCTTCGACTGAAGCGCCCGGCCGGGCTCGTCGATCTTCCTCAGGAGCATCCGCACGGCCTCGCGGCCGGTCTCGAACTGCGGCACCAGGACCGTGGCGATCGTCCCGCCGAGGAAGTGCTCCGCCCGGTCGCTGAAGGTCGCCAGCGTCAGGTCCCGCGGGACGTCCAGCCCGGCCGCGGCCGCCGCCACGGCGACCACGCCGATACCGTCCGCACCGTAGCTGATGACCGCCGTCGGGCGAGCGTCGCCGCCCAGCCACGCCGCCGTGTAGGCCTGCCGCTCGACATACGGCACGGACAGCCCCTCGCCGCGGATGACCCGCGGCGCCAGCCCCGCCTGGCGCATCGCTCGATCATATCCGGCGCAGCGGTCGGCGGCGCTGTAATGGGCGCCGGCCATGGAGGCCTCGCCGTGCGAATAGTCCACGTAGGCGATCCGCCGGTGCCCGAGGCCGATCATGTGCTCGGCGACGTGCCGGCCGGCGCCGAAGTCGTCGGGGTAGACGCAGTCGGCGGGCATCTTCGCGTTGATCCACACCGACGGGACCTCGTGGCTGCGGATCAGCCCGATCATCTGCTCCGGGATGTGGAAGTGGTAGTTGATCAGCAGCCCGTCGGAGAACCACTCGCGGAGGATCTTCGGGACGACGCCGTCACTGGTGAGCCGCTCGTCGGGCAGTTGGGCGATGGTCAGGTGCATGTCGCGCCGGCCCAGCTCGTGCTGAACGCCGTCCAGCAGCGACGGCGGCAGGTTGCTGTAGAACCGGTTGGTGCTCAGCAGCAGGGCGATGCATCCGAACCGTCCGGTCGCCACGCTCCGCGCCGAGGCATTCGGGCGGTAGTGCAGCTTCCGCGCGACCCGCAGGACGCGCCGGCGCGTCTCCGGCCGGAACCGCTGGCCCTTGCTATTCAGCACAAGGCTGGCAACGGTGGCCGAAACGCCGCTCTCGCGCGCGATTTCTCTCAATGTGACAGGCATTGGCCAGGATTACTCAGTGCGACGTGCGCCTCAACTGCGTTACATCAATCGCTTTACTTATACATGAAATGGCTTGATCCTGCAAGCAGAAAATGCGAGTTGAGGGGAAGGAAGATGATGCACCGGGGGGGGCCGCCGGCGCCGCCCGGCAGGATGCGCCGGGGGCTTCAGGGGGCCGTGTAGGCGGCGCTTTCCAGCGGCCGGGCCTCCGGAGACTCGCACCAGCGGGCGCCCACCGCCAGCAGGTACAGCGGCACGGCGACGGCGGCTCCGGCGGCGTGGGCCAGCCAGTCCGCAAGCTGGACCGACCGGTCCGAGGCGACGGCCTGTGCGAGTTCGCCCGCCGCGCCGGCCGCGGCCGCCGCGGCGATGCCGACCAGCCCCAGCCACACGCGCCGCGTGCCGCACGCCCACCCCAGCGCCAGGGCCAGGACGAAGCCCGTAACGAGGTGGAGGGCTCCGCCACCGGCACCCCAGGCCTCGGCGGCCCAGAGGACCAGGCCGTCGCGGCGGGCCAACCCGAGCAGCAGCATCAGCCCGCCCATGGGCACGAGCATCGCGGCGGCGGGATGACGCCGGACCCGCCGCCCACCAACGGACGGCGCCACGCCCCACGTCAGCGCCACGGCCAGCGCGACGGCGGGAATGAAGGGCCCCGCCGGGGCCAGCAGCGCGCAGGCGGTCAGGGCGGCGGCGGCGGTCCAGACGACGACCGGCGTGCCCGCTGCGAGCCCCCCGCCCCGCGCCGGCCAGAGCAGCCAGACGGCGCAGCCGACGAGCCCGCCGATGAGGGCGAACAGGCCTAGTCCGCCGACGGCGGCGCTGAGGACTGCAAGTCCGCTGTCGCCGGCGTACAACCGGCCGAAGGCCGTCTCCCCCACGCCGAGCCAGGTGCCCGGCAGCCATTCGAGCGACAGGAGCATCGTGCCCGTCAGCCGGGCGACCACGGCGGCGGCCACGGCCACGGCGCCCCCCACCGACAGCAGCACCAGCCGCCGCCCCCGAAGGATCAGGCCGGCAAGGAAGGCAGCCCCGCCGAGAACGCCGGCGGCGAGCAGGGCCTCGTAGGGCGAGGCGCATGCCAGCACCGCCGCCGCCAGGACGGCCGCCGCCAGCCGAGTGAGCCTGCGCCATCGCCCGCGGTCCGCCGCACCGGGCCCGGCGCCGGCCCTGTCGAAAACAGGCGCCAGCCACACGCACACGCCGGCGAAACCGACGAGGGACAGCGCGCTGCAAGCCGCCTGCGCCCGGCCCCAGACCATCGCGGCGGCGGCGCCTCCGGCCATCGCCGCCCCGCAGACGCTGAGCAGCGCCGCGTGCCCCGGCGCGCCCGGCGCCAGCAGCGACTGCGCCAGCAGGACGCCCAGCGACAGCAGGGCGAGCTGGAAGATCATCGACACGTTGAGGGCGCCGGCGAGGTTCTCGGGGGCCACGGCCGCGCGACCGATGCCCGTCCGGGCGAGATGGTAAATGAGGACGGCGGCGGGCGCGAGCAGCACGAGATGAAGCGGATGCCCGGCGACGCGCGCCTCGGCAATCTGCGTGCGAGCCAGCAGCCAGAGCGTCCAGACCAGCAGGAGCCCGAAGCACAGGCCGCCCCACGCGTGATACCCCGGCCACCACCACGTGAGCATGCCGAGCACGATCAGGCCCGCCAGCGCCCAGCGGGCGGTGGTCTCCAACTGCCGCGAGGTTGTGCCGACCGGCAGAGCCATGTTCAGGCCCCCCCCCGCCGCGATGTGCGCGGGGCGGACCTGGTTGATCTTCGGCATGCCGCCGCCGCGCCCTGAGCATGAAGTGCCCCGGCGAGCCGCGGGGCGCGGCCCGCCGCCGCAGCGGGCGGCGAACGTCACTCCCGCAGATCGGCCGCCGCGATCACCGACACCCGCGTGCCCTTCGGCGACGAGGTGATCCGCAGCTCCGCACCGATGCCCTGCGCCCGCACCCCCATCGAGGTCAGGCCCAGGCCGAGCGCCCGGGAGGCGTCCACGTCGAACCCCTTGCCGTCGTCGGTGATGGCCATGGCGACGCGGCCGGCGTCGCAGCGCAGCTCGAGGTCGAGCCGGCGCGCCCCGCTGTGGCGCAGGGCGTTGGTGACGGCCTCCTGGGCAATCCGGAACAGGGCGACCTCCACGTCCTCGCCCAGCCGGCGGTTCTCCAGTTCCTTGCACGTCCGGATGCGGCAGGCGATGCCCGGATCGTGGCAGGAGCTTTGGACCAGTTGGCGCAGAGCGGCGACCAGGCCGAGCGATGCCAGCGTCGGCGGGTGCAGGCCGTAGCAGATCTGCCGGACCTCCCGCACCAGCTCGCCGCACTTGGCCGCCGTGCCCCGGCCGCACTCATCGAGCTGTGCGGCGGTCATCCCGTCGCGGGCCCCCGACACCGTCTTCTGGATGTAGAGCTGAAGGGCGATGACCTTCTGGCCGATGGAGTCGTGCAGTTCGGCGGCCAGTCGCCGGCGCTCCTCCCATCGGGCGCGCGTCAGCTTGCTCTGCGCCAGCCGCAGCTCCTCCTCGGCCTGCTTCCGCTCCGAAACGTCGCGGAGGAAGCCCACCACCGCCCCCACCTCCCCGAAGGCGTCCAGCATCGGCGAATACCCCACTTCCGCCCACAGCTCGCGGCCCCGGATGGTCAACCGGTACTCATCCCGCGCCGCGCCACGCCCGCGGAAGACCTCGCGGATCCGGGCGAGCCGCTCACGGGCCAGCGGCGCAGGCAGCAACTCCTCGATGCGCCGGCCGCGCATCTCGTCCGCGCGGAGCTGGTAACGCTCCTCCATCGCCGCCGGCGCCCAGATGTCCAGGATCGTCCCCTCCGGGCCGTACAGGAGGATGATCGTCTCGTGCAGGGAGGAGACGATGGCCCGCAGCCGCTCCTCGCTCTCGCGGAGGGCGCGTTCGGCCCGTTCGCGCTCGGTGACGTCGCGGGCGATGCCCTGGACGGCAAGGGGCTTCCCGTCGCGGTAGACACCGGTGGTGGTCAGTTCGAGCGCCACGCGGCGCCCATGGCGGCTGTCGATCTCGAACCGGAACGGCTGGGGCAGCGCCTCGCCCCCGATCCGCCTGCGGAGGCGGTCGAAGACCCCCTGGCGGTATTCGGGGACGACCAGCTCGGCCATGTTCATCCGCAGCAGGCGATCGAGCGGATAGCCCGTGACGCGCTCCGCCGCCTTGTTGCCGAACGTGTAGTTGCCCGCCAGGTCGATCTCGAAAATGATGTCCTCCGTGTTGTCGATGATGTACTGGAGGCGTTCGCGCGACTCCCGCAGGGCCTCCTCGGCGCGCTTCAGGTCGGTGATGTCCGTGATCATCCCCCGGATTTCCGTCCCCCCGTCCCGTCGGCGCATGACGCGCCCCGTGGCGTGGAACCACAGCACCTCCCCCGACTTCGCCCGCGCGCGCAGCTCGGCCGAGCGGGCCTCGCCGGTGGCGAGGGCCTCCTTGAGCATCGCCAGCGCCCGCCGGCGGTCCTCCTCGTGCAGGAACTCGGCGAAGGGCCGGCCGGTCAGCTCCGACGGGTCGTACCCCAGCACGCCGGTGACCGCGGCGCTCAGGAATTGGAGGCGGCCCCGGTCGTCCACGACGTACACCACGTCGCGAAGGCTTTCGACCAGCTCGCGGTACCGGCGTTCGGACTCCTGGAAAGCGGCTTCGGCCTCGCGGCGGTCGGTGACGTCCGCGGCGACGCCCTGCGCGCCCACCACCCGACCGTCCTGCACGACCGGGCGGCAGGAGACGCTCAGCCACCGGATGGCGCCGGACTTCGCCGTGAATCGCGCCTCAATGACCGTGACCTCGCCGCGCATGAGCTGCCGGAACGCCTGTTCGATTCGGCCGGCGTCGGCAAGGGGCTTTCCTATTGCCAGTTCCGTGGCC
>CAZMDT010000104.1:5575-9499 GCA_964564965.1 uncultured Planctomycetaceae bacterium
TCGGCCGGCGTCGTCGGGGTGGACCAGGCTCAGGAGGCCGGTGCCGATGACCTCGCCGGGCTCGTAGCCGCCGACGTCCCGGATGGCGGGGCTGACGTACGTGATGGTCCCGTCCGCATCCAGCGTGAAGATGACCTCGGAGAGATTCTCGACGAGATCCCGGTACTTCCGCTCCTGCTCGGCGACGGCCTCTTCCGAACGCTTGCGGTCGGTGAGATCGAGCATGACCCCCGCCAGGCCGGCGGCCTCGCCGCCGGGGCCTGCCAGGACGGCCTTGCTGAACAGCACCTCGCGCCGCTGCCCGGCGGCGTTCGTCACCGACGATTCGTATCGCTGCACCCCCCCCTCGCGGAACAGGGCCTCGTCCATCTCCCGGTGCGACACGGTCTTTCCAGCGCCGTCGTCCGGCGGCGCGGGCACGATGTCGTAGGCCGTCTTGCCCACGATCTCGGCCTTCGGCCGCCCGAAGAACTCCTCGAACGCACGGTTGCACAGCTCATACACGCCCGAGCGGTCCTTGTAGAAGATGGGGTTGGGGATGGTGTCGAGCAGGGCCTGGAAGAACCGCAGGTTCTCCTGGCGGGCCTGGTCGGCCTCCACGCGATCGGTCACGTCCTCCAGCACGCCGTCGACCCACTCGAGCCGCCCGGTGCGGTCGAAGTGCCCCCGCCCCGTGGCCGACACCCAGATGAGCGTGCCGTCCTTGCGGCGCAGGCGGATGAGCGCGTCGCGCACGAGGCCCTCGCGCTGCACGCGGGCCAGGAAGTCTCGGCGGTCCTGGGGGTCGGCATAGGTCTCCGCCAGCGGGCGCCGCGCCAGCTCCTCCACGGACCCGTACCCGAGCATGTCGGCCAGGGCGGGGTTCGCCTCCAGCAGGCGCCCGGGCGCCTCCGCCGACGAGCGGTACACGCCGACGGCCACGTTCTCCACCAGCGTCCGGTACAGCACCTCGCTGCCCCGCAGTGCCTCCTCCGCCTCGTGGCGCTCCGTCACGTCGCGCAGCACGCCGGCCATGCCGACGATGGCGCCGGAGGCGTCTCGGAGCATGCGGCCGCGGTCCTCGAGCCAGCGGATTCGCCCCCGGCCGTCGCGGACGCGGAACTCCGTGGGGAACTCCTCGCCCGAGGCGATGCTGCGCTCGAAGTCGGCGCGGACGCGGTCGCGGTCCTCCGGCACGACGACCTCGAGCAGGCTCCTCAAAAGAAGCTCTTCGGGGCTGAAGCCAAGCTCCGCCGCCTGCGGACCGACGTAGGTGAGCACGCCCCGGGCGTCCGCGGCGTAGACGATGTCGGTGATATCCTCGGCCAGCGCACGCCACCGCTCGGCGTCTGTCCGCAGCGCCTCCCCCTCGCGCTCAAGCTCGGCAACGCGTGCCCGCAATGACGCCCGTTCGCCTTCGTGCCCGGATGAGGGAGCCTTGCTTGCCATGGCAGACACCTTCCCTTCGGCCGCCGGCGCCGCCCTTCGGTCTGGTGCCTCAGGATCGAGGACCGGCCAATCCGCAGGCCCCTATCATAGCCCCTGGGCTGGGAGGCTCCACCCCGGCGCCCCCGGGACGCCGGCTCCGGCCGCGCACCCTACCGCCTGGCGGCGGCGACCATCTCGTCAACGGACGTGACGGCCGCCGCGCAGATGCGGTCGGCGGCGCCGTAGTAGACCGTCAGCGTGCCGTCGGGATCGGCGATCACGCCGTTGGAGAAGACGCACTGGGCGTAGATGCCGGTCAGCTCGTACTCGGCGGCGGGCTCCAGCACGGGGCGGGACGACCGGCTGATGATCCGGTCGGGATGGTCGAGGTCGCTGAGCATCGCCCCGAGGGCGTAGCGGCCCGCCTCATCGGCGGCGTGGTAGATCTCCAGCCACCCGGCGTGGGTGCGGACCGGCGGCGCCCCGCAGCCGACGCGGCCGCCCTCCCACGTGCCCGGCGTCGGCGGCAGCGTCATCTCGTGGCGGCCCCAGCTCAGCAGGTCGGGCGAGTAGGCGGTCCAGATGCTCGCCGGGTTGAACTTGCTCATGTAGGGGCGGTGGCGGCACACGTACAGCCCGCCGACCCGCTCGGGGAAGATCGCCACGTCCTTCTGGTACGGCGGAAAGATCACCCCGTGCTTCTCGAAGGTGGCGAAGTCCTCGGTGGAGGCGAGCGCCACGGCCACCCCGCGATCGGACACGGCCGTGTAGGCGATGAGGTACCGCCCGTCGATGGCGGTGATGCGCGGGTCCTCGCAGCCGTAGGCTTCGTAGGGCGTCGACGGCGCGATCGCCGGGGCGGCGTCGAAGCGGAAGTGCCGCCCGTCGGTGCTGCGGGCGATGCGCAGGTGCGACATGCTGGTCAGGAGCATTCGTCCGCCGAGGTAGTACCCGCGGGCGTCGCGGATGGTGAGCTGGGGGTCATCCTTGCGGATTCGGGCGACGTTCACGTCGCCGGCGCCGGCGTCGAAGTACACGTAGGCCACGCAGTCGGGCTCTTCCTTCGCACGCTCGCCGACGCGGACGAGCAGCAGCGTCTCCTCGCCGACGCGCACCGCCGCCGGGTTCAGCGTGCACAGCACCTCCAGGTCGTCCCGGGTGGGCCGCACGTCGCCGGGCGACAGAAGCGGGTTCTCGGCGAGTCGTTGCACGGGGGGCGTCCTCAAGGCGCGCGGCGGGCCCTCGCGGGGCGGCCGGCAAGTTGACTCCGCTCGGGCGGCCGCACATTATAGCCAAACCGGAGCGCGGCACATGGACAGAATGCTCATTCGCCAGGCGCTGAACGACGCCGAGCCGGGGCGGGAGATCACCGTCGCCGGCTGGGTGCGGACGGTCCGCACGAGCAAGGGCGGCTTCAGCTTCATCACGTTGAACGACGGCTCGTGCCTGGCCGGCCTCCAGATCGTCGCCGACGGCAAGTTGCCGAACTACGCTTCGGAGGTCGTCCACCTGACGGCCGGGTGCTCCGTCGTCGCCACCGGCACGCTCGTCGAAAGCCGGGGCAAGGGCCAGCGCGTCGAGGTTCAGGCTCGCGAAGTCCGCGTGCTCGGCACGTGCGACGCCGAGCGTTACCCGATCCAGCCGAAGCGGCACACGCTGGAGTTCCTGCGGACGCAGGCCCACCTGCGGCCGCGGACGAACACGTTCGGGGCCGTCGCCCGCGTTCGCAGCGCCATGTCGGCCGCCATCCACGAGTTCTTCCAGGCCCGCGGCTTTCTCTACGTCCACACGCCGGTCATCACCGCCAGCGACTGCGAGGGCGCGGGGCAACTGTTCCGCGTCACGTCACTCGATGTCGCGCAGCCGCCGCGGCATCCGGGCGGCGAGGTGGACTTCTCGCAGGATTTCTTCGGGCGAGCGACCTACCTGACGGTCTCCGGCCAGCTCGAGGCGGAAGCGTATGCCTGCGCCCTCGGCAACGTGTACACCTTCGGCCCGACCTTCCGCGCGGAGAACTCGAACACGCCGCGCCACCTCGCCGAGTTCTGGATGGTGGAGCCGGAGATGGCCTTCTGCGACCTCGGCGGGGACTGCGACCTCGCCGAGGCGTTCGTGAAGCATATCTGCTCGGCCGTGCTGGAGCGATGCCCGGAAGACATGGCGTTCTTCAGCCAGTGGATTGATGAGACCCTCATCGACGCCCTGGCGCACGTGGCCGACAGCGCATTCGAGCGGATTACCTACACGCAGGCCGTCGAGAGCCTCCAGCAGGCGGACCGCCGGTGGGAGTTCCCCCCGGCGTGGGGCAACGACCTCCAGACGGAGCACGAGCGGTTCCTGACGGAAGAGACGTTCCGCCGCCCGACCATCGTCACGGACTACCCCGCGGGCATCAAGCCGTTCTACTTGCGCGTGAACGTCCCGGACGAGCACGGCCGCCTCACCGTCCGGGCGATGGAAGTTCTGGTGCCGCGTATCGGGTAGATCATCTGCGGCAGACAGCGGGAGGATCGCCTG
>CAZMDT010000105.1:0-4327 GCA_964564965.1 uncultured Planctomycetaceae bacterium
GAGGACATCGCGCTCGACCCGGCCGAGGCCGACCCGCCGGCGCCCGGCGCGATCGGCAGGGCGACCCGCAGCGAGGCCGGCTTCGCGGGCGCTCGACGCTTCACTTGTCGGAAGAGACGACGACCGAGGTGTGTGCCCTGCTCTTGAGGTCAACCGGCAGCGCCCGGGTGCGTCCATCGCTGAAGCGGACCTCAAGCCGGTGCGGACCGGGATGGAGGACGGCCAGGCTCACGGCGTCGGCACTGCGGCACCCGCTGACGGTCTTGTTGCCGATCATGCGCCGCGCGACGATCCGCTTCCGGGCGTCGGTGAGCACGGCCTCGGCCCCCAGCACGCCGCGCTTGCCCGTGAGGCGAACCGTCAGGTACGCCCCCTGCTGGCGCAGCTTGTCGTGGAGGAGCGGGTGGGCCTTCGGGCCGCGAAGGCTCAATGAATCGTTGAGCATCAGCGTCACCGCCCCGTCGTGCCCGCCGAGCAGCAGGTCCGCCGTGCCGTCGCCGTCCACGTCTCCGGCGGCCACGCCGCCTCCCCCCCGGCTGTGGGCATGCCAGGCGCGAAGGGCGTCGTCGTACTTGTAGGAGGCCATGAACGACCCGTACCCGCGGTTGGCGTGAAAGATGTTCGGCTGCGGGCGGGACGACAGCGTGTAGAGATCGACCAGCCCATCGGCGTTGAGGTCCTCGGCCAGGACGGCCGTCATCGCCGGCGTGCCCTCGGTAATCTCGTTCCCGTCGCCGGTGAGGTCCACGATCTTCCCGGCCTCGTTGCCCAGCAGGATCAGCTCGACGTCGGAGGTGGTGATGATGTCGTAGCGGTCCAGCCGATGAAGCGGGGCGAACCCGCCGCCCCCGCGGGCGCCCTCCTGGCCCTCGCTGGAGGTGAAGTCGTAGCTGGCGAAGGTCTTGACCGGGGCGAAGACGCCCTGGGCGTCCTGGACCAGCACGAGCCCGCGCGCGGCCGCGTAGAACAGGTCCGTCCGCCCGTTCAGGTTCCAGTCGCCCCAGAAGACGAAGCCGGTCCTGTCCGGTCCGCAGGCCGCGGCGCGCAGGCCCGCCGCCTCGCTCGCGTCCGTCAGCGCGTACGGCGGCCTGCCGCTGTTGAGAAACACCCGAAGCCCGCCCTTGACCAGCGAGGCCAGCACGTCGGGATACCCGTCGCCGTTGATCTCGGCGAAGGTCGCGAGCTTCACGGTGGCGGCCTTCACGCCCGGCAGCGGTGTTCCCCTGGCGAACCGCCCGTCGGGCTGCTGAAGGAAGACCGTGCCGTCGACCAGGAGGTCGGCGCGGCCGTCGGCGTTGACGTCGGCGAAGCTGACGCTCACGCCGGACACGCCCGCCAGGTGCAGCCGGTCGGTGGCGTCCTCGAACTTCAGCGCCGCCGTCTGGAGAAACGCCCGGTTGCCCGCCGGCGAGCAGGCGTAGACGTCCAGGTCGCCGTCGCCGTCGATGTCATACAGGGCGACGCCTTGGCCCGCCCCGGGCAGCTTCCCCACCGCCACGTCCGCCTTGAAGCGCAGGAACGGCGTGGCCGGGAAGTAGTACCGCCCGTTCTGGAAGTCGGCGACGAGCTGCACGAGCCGCTCGACGCGGCCGTTGAAGGTGCCCGTGTAGGCCTCAGCGGTGTCCTCGGTCCAGACCCATCGGGCGTTGTCGCCGCCCCGGGCGATCTCGGCGGCCTGCCAGCGTCCGTCGCCGGTGTAGAGGAGCACCTTGTTGGCGCGGCCGCGCAGCCGGTTGCCCACAAACGCCACCACCGGGATGTCCTCGAACAGGATCTCCTCGAAGGGCAGGCCCTCCTTGCTGCCGTCAAGGGCGACCGTCTTGGCGGACCACTGGCCCTGGAGGCACTTCGTCAACGTCAGCGTGACGGTGCGGCTGTCGTCGTCGATTGTCTTGACCTTGAGCAGCACGACGGCGGCGTATCGTTCGCACAGGTCCACCGGCTGAAGCTGCGGGTTGACGAGCGCCATCGCCTGCGAGGCCAGCAGCCCGCACACGGCGGCGGCGAGCGCCGCGGCGGATGGTCCGCCCGACGGACGAGGGGGAATTGCGATCAAAGCAGGTCCTCTTCAGTTCAGGGGGCATCCGGCGCCCGGCGCGGGCGGCCTACTTGCTGTCCCGGAGTTCCTTGAGCTCTTCCCGGGCCGTGCCCCCCACGCCCAGGTCCACGCGCACGGTGTAAGGCTTCGTCAGCTTCGTGTAGAGGGCCTCCCCGGCGGCATCGTTGTGAGAGCCGTAGAACACGGCCCAGTCCTTCATGATCGACGGGTCGGGCATCTTGACGCCGCCGGCGCGGATCTGGTCGAACAGAATGCCGTCGAGCTTCAGGTCGCCCTGGAGGACCACGTCGGTCCGCGGGGGGATCTTCTGTTTGACGCCGTCGTGCTCGGGGTTCCAACTGCCGTCCTGGAGGTTGTGGTGGGTGATCATCAGCCGCGCCTTGCGCGGGTCGGCGCTGTAGACGTGCAGCTTTCCCCGCGGCTCGATGAGCAGGCCGACGTCGCCGGGCTGCCCGCGGCCGTCGCCGGAGCCCTTGGACTTGCGGCTCAGGCCCAGCGTGCAGTCGCGCGCCAGCGGGCGGTCGGGCAGGCCGGCCAGCAGCTCCCCGCCGACCACCAGGTCGGTGCGGGCGTACTGGTTGTTGCGCTTGTGGAACCTGGCGCCCGACAGCAGGACCAGCCTGGCTCCCGGGAAGACGTACTGCATCGAGCGGTCCCCGGGGCAGAACTGCGAGTCCGGGCCCACGATGAACGTGCCCGACTGGACCGCGAACTCGTCGTTGGTGCGCCCCACGCCGATGAACTCCACCGAGGCGTCCTCGGCCTTGTTGATGACGATCTTGTTGGCCAGCAGGCACCCCCGGCTGGTGTAGTCGGTGTTGTCGTTGCGGACGAACACGTTGTTTGTCCCGCTCCAACTGCCGCCTCCGGCGTTGCTGCCGCGTTTGAACCAGACGTTTCCCGTGGCGTGGACGTTGACCTGGGTGGCCAGGAAGACGCCGCTGCCGACGGTGATGTGGCGGCCCGGGATCGCCCCGCGGTCGCTCGCACGGACGGTGTATTTGCCGTCGGGGAAGACGACGTCGACGTTCTTGTTGGGCGGGTGCGTGGCGGGCTTGCCGTCGATCAGCCAGTTGGCCGGGTCCAGCGGGTTGCCCTGGAAGCGCTTCTCGTCCGTCCGCGCCCAAACCATGACCGGCGCCTTCGGCCACTTCTGCTTCGCGTAGCGGCTCCGCTCCACGTCATAGCGGCCCCAGAGGGCCTTGTCCTCGAAGTGCGGGTCGTGGGCGGTGGCCTTGGCGTAGGCCTCGGCGTCCGCGGCCGCTGCTCGCCCGGCCGCCGCGAATCCGACCGCCATGGCGACGGCCCCCAGGCCCAAAATCCAACTTCGTGGTGTCCTCATGTCGGCAGTCTCCTCGTCCGCATCCCGGTAGCCGGGGCCGGTGGCGCGCGGCGGCGGGCACCGCGCAATCGTCCGCTTCCTATAACGTACCCCAAATGGCAAGGGGACGGGTAATCTTCCCCGCCTATCGCGCTGGCCGGCAGGCAATCCGGGCGTCTGCGCAAGGCCCCCTGATCAGGCAAGGGGCATCTGGCGCACCGGATGACCCCCGGAGCGCACAAACAATAGGGGGATCTGCCCTGCAAATCGCTTGACAAGCTGGGGTCTGTGGGTCTAGGATAACCGCTTAGTGACGGCGATGGCGTTGTTGGGCGTGCAGAACGGCGCCCGGCGACAAGGACGCTCATGCGCCGCATATTTGCAGCTTCCGAACGGACCGAGCTTGGCCGCAGTCATCTCACATGGCGAAGCCGCCCGACCAGCGGCCCGATTGTGCGGGACGCCGTGCGCCCAATTGCTGCGCGGGCCGAGGCGAACGGCCGCATGCAAGAACACATCCGAAGGAAAGGGCATCGCGGTGATGTATGCGAGCGCGACCACAAGTGATGCATAGCGAGAGGAGACGAACGATCAGGAATCTGATGAGGGTGCTGATGGTAGCGGCTGTAGCGATGGTGGTCCTGGGCGTTGAGCTTCCGGCGCGGGCAGACAACATTGAGTGGGACGCCGGGGGCGGCGACGACGACTGGACGACGCCCGAGAACTGGGCCGACGACATGCTGCCCGGGGACCCCAACCGCGGGTTGGCCTGGCACGCGAAGGACGCGACGATCGCCAGCGGCTTCACGGCGGACGTGACGACCGCGATCATCGGCGGGACAAGCAACAACGACGTGGACAAGCTCACCCTCGGCGGGACGGTCAACATCGCCTCGACGGGAAGCCTGACGCCCAACCAGCTGGGCGGCGCCGGCACCGCGATCATC
>CAZMDT010000105.1:4337-9480 GCA_964564965.1 uncultured Planctomycetaceae bacterium
CTGGACATCGGCGGCGGCGGGCACGGCGGGGCCGCCGACCAGGGCCCCGGCCTGCTGCAACTGACGGGCGACCAGATCGACGCCACCGTGACCGACTACAACGCCCCCAACTACCCGTGGGTGTTCGGCAGCGACTTCACGACGAAGTTCGTGGCGGGCTCCGGCTTCAGCACGCTGAAGGTCACCACGGACGTGCAGATCGAGAGCGGCAGCCCCCTCGTGATCGACCTGGGCACGCTCAGCACCGGCGGGGTCTGGACGCTGATTGACGGCGACAGCGGCCTGGACGTCGGCGAGGTGTTCGCCGATTCCTATCTGAATCTGGGCTCCTGGACGACGAACCTGATCTATGATACGCAGAACAGCGACGTGATTCTCGAGGTGACGGCCCCGGCGATTCCCGAGCCCGTCTCCGCCCTGGCCGTGATCCTGGGCGTGGGGGCGCTCGGGCGGTACGCCCGCCGCCGGCGGCGCGCTTGAGGCGCCCCGCAGGCTACGACGCGGCGGGGCCGTGACGCCAGGCAGTGACGAGGCCGGAACGGCATCGGCCGGTGCGAAGGAGCGCGACAGCAGCATGCGTCGCAATCAGGGCTTCACGCTGATCGAACTGTTGGTGGTGATCGCGATCATCGCGTTGCTGCTGACGATCCTGACCCCGTCGCTCAACCTCGCGCGGGAACTCGCGCGGCGGGTGATCTGCGCGAGCAACCTGCGATCCAGCACCGACGCGCTGTTCCTGTACGCGCAGGACAGCAGCAGCTTCCTGCCCTCGGACCCCACGGAGCATGCCGCTTGGGGCTGCAACCGCTTCCGGATGCCCGGATACGACCTGCGCGAGCGGCTCGAGCCGTACACCGCCGTCCAGACCTGGGGCTGCCCGTCGCTCGGCCTGCCGCCCATCAACGACCCGGCCAACACCCGCGGGATCTGCTACGGGTCGTACATGTACTTCCCCATCGACAGGGACGCGCACCCGTCCTTCGGCCTGGACGATCCGGTGCCGCAGCGCATCACCCAGGGCCGGCCCACGCAGCCACTGATTCAGGACATGGCCGCGGACCGCACGGGGTGGATCGGCATGTGGACGGCGAATCACGCGATGAGCTACTGGCTGCGCCCCCGGCCCTCGGACAACCCGTCGGACGCCAACCACCACCCGTACACCCAGGACGACGTGCTCGGGGCGAACATCGCCCTGTTCGACGGGTCGGCGTCGTGGCACGACATCGCCGGGCTGACCGACGTCGGCGACGACGAATGGCACGGACATAACTTCGTATACTCATTGCTGCCGTAGGGCGAGGCGGGCGGCGGCCCCGGCCGTGCGGGCCCAACGGCGGCCCGGCTGGAGCGGACAGGATACCGTGAAACAGCAATACAGACTTCGGCCCGCGCGGGGCTTCACGCTGGTGGAGCTGCTGGTGGTGGTGGCGATCATCTCGCTGCTGCTGACGATCCTGATGCCGTCGCTGGAGCAGGCGCGGGCGCTGGCGCGGCGGGCGGTGTGCGTCGGCAAGATGCGCAAGATCTTCTGGGGGTGCTGGAACTACGCCGAGGACAACGAGGGGATGATGTGCACCGACTCCCGCAAGCAGGACGTCACCTGGCGAGGGGTCGACCGCACGGACGTCTGGGTCATCTGGACCTCGGAAATCTACGTGGGACGCTACATCGACAACCGGGCCATCACCTGCAGCGCCATCTGGCCGCCCCCGGAGTGGGTCTCCGACGTCATCTACTGCTCGGAAGTGACCATGGGCCCCTACCCCAAGGGCGGCGGCGGCATGTTCGCGTTCAAGAGCGAGCCCTGGAAGAACGGCATCGGCCTGAACCACAACCGCGGCGACTACACCCCGCTGCACGAGCTGGAGGTGCCGGGGGAATACGGCTTCCTCGCCGACGCCGCGGGCGGGGACGGCCGGACGCCCAGCTCGAGCTGGCGGTACGCCACCGAGGACGTCGGCGGGATTCCCGTCCGCGCCAACGGGCACCCCGTGGGCAGCGGCGCGTACAACGACTACCGCCACCTGGAGACGAGCAACATCACCTACGCGGACGGACACGTGGTTTCCACGGCGAACGCGGTGGCCGAGGGCGTCACCGGCGGCGAGCTTCGCAAGTGAGCGGGCGAGGCGGCGGGCGGGCGGCAGGATGAGCGGGGGCGAACTCAGGAGCACCCCATGAGCCATCAGCAAAAGCAGAGCGGCGAGTTCACCTACGAAGACATCGCCGGGATGATCGACCACTCCCTGCTGAAGCCCACGCTCACGGAGGCCGGGCTTCGAGAGGGCGTCGAGCTGGCGAAGGCGTACGACGTGGCGAGCGTCTGCATCCTGCCGTACGCCCTGGCGATGGCCGGCGAGATGCTCGCGGGGACGGGCATCCGGCCGAGCACGACCATCGGCTTCCCGCACGGGGGGCACACGACCGAGGTGAAGGTGGCGGAGGCCCGCAGGGCACTGGCCGACGGCGGGGTCGAGCTCGACACCGTCTGCAACATCTCCAAGGTGCTCTCCGGCGACTGGGACTACGTTCGCGACGACCTGCGGGCCGTCATCGACCTCGCTCACGAGGCCGGGCAGAAGGTCAAGATCATCTTCGAGAACTGCTACCTCCGGGACGAGCACAAGATCCGCCTCTGCGAGATCTGCAGCGACCTCGGGGCCGACTGGGTGAAGACCTCCACGGGCTTCGGCACCGGCGGAGCGACCGACCACGACCTGAAGCTCATGCGCCGGCACGCGGCCGAGAGCGTCCAGGTGAAGGCGGCCGGGGGCGTCCGCACGCTCGACCGCGCCCTCGAGGTCCGCGCGATCGGCTGCACGCGGTTCGGCGCCTCGGCCACCCAGGCGATCCTCGACGAGGCCCGCCGGCGCCTGGGCCTGGAACCGGTCTCGCTGCCTGAGGCATAACGGCCCGCGCCCGGACCGGGCCCATGCGGGCCCGGCCAAGTGACCTAGGCTTCGGACCTGGACTTGATGTGGTCGATCAGCTCGTCCACCTGAGTGAAGCACAAGGCCGTCACCGTGTCGGCGGCGCCATAGTAGACCGCCAACCGCCCCGTCTCCGCGTCCGCGAGCGCCGCGCAGGGGAACACCACGTTCGGCACGTCGCCGGCCCACTCGTAGAGGGTGCTCGGGGCCATGAGGTACTCGCGGCATCGGGCGATGACCTTCCAGGGCTCCTCGAGGTCGAGCAGCGCCGCCCCCATGGCGTAGGTGAAGCCGTTGCACGAGGTGTTCACGCCGTGATAGATGAGCAGCCAGCCCTCGCGGGTCTCGATGGGGATCGGCCCGGCGCCCACCTTGGTGATCTCCCAGCCTTGGCGCGGGCCCATCACGTGGCGGTGGCAGCCCCAGTGGACCATGTCGGGGCTGGAGCTGAGGTAGATGTCGCCGAAGGGCGTGTGCCCGCGGTCGCTGGGGCGGCTGAGCATGCAGCACTTGCCGCCGATGCGCCGCGGGAACGGCACGCCGTTGCGGTTGAACGGCAGAAAGGCGTTCTCGAGCTGGGTGAGCGCCCGGAAATCCTCCGTGGTCCCGACGCCGATGGTCGGCATGCCCTTGTACCCGTTGCACCAGGTGACGACGTAGCGGCCTTCGAACCAGCAAACGCGCGGGTCGTAGCCGTACTCAAACGTGGCGATCTCGGGGGCCGCGCCGCGGATCGGCAGGCGTTCCGCGTCGATCCGCCAGGTGAGCCCATCGTCGCTGAACCCCCCGTGGAGCGCCTGGCGGCGCGTCCGGTCGTCCACCCGGAACACCCCCGCGAAGCGCCCCTCAAAGGGCACCACGGCGCTGTTGAAGATGCTGTTGGACCCGGGCGTGGCGTCCCGCGGAATGATCGGGTTGCCGTCGTATCGCCAGACGACGGCGCTGCACCCCTCGGGGCGGTCCTGCCAGGGGATGTTGCGAAGCGCCGGGCCGATGATCGTCGATGCCATCTCAGTGCTCCTTGCCCGCCTCGGGCGGCCACGGCGTCCGGCCGCCCGCGGCGGCGCATGCCGGCGCCTCAGTATGGCTGCTGGACGGGCGGCCCGCCAGCCCGAACGCGCGATCCCGTGCCGTTGGCGGCCCGATGGAGGGCTTGCGCGGGGCCGCGGGGCGCCGCGACGTTGAGGGCCCCGGCCTGCGCCTCTACAATGCCGCCGGGCCGTCCGGCCAGCGGGCGGCGAAGCGCCGGTGCCGCCGAAGGTCCTCGGAGCCAACGATGAGCGTCAGAGCAGCACTGATCGGGTTCGTGCTCGCTCTGACGATCGCCGCCGTGGGCTTCCTGAACGACTCGATCCTCCGCCTGACGATGCTGGTCGGGAACCATTTCCCCATCAGCGTGTTCGGGCTGCTGATCCTGATCGCGATGGTGCTCAACCCGCTGCTGTACCGGCTGAGGCCCTCGTGGCGCCTGAGCGGCGGCGAGCTGGCGGTCATCGTCGCGCTGGCGCTGGTGGCGTGCAGCATTCCGGGCAGCGGGCTGATGCGGCACTTTCCCACGTCGCTGGTGCTTCCCATCCACTACAACCAACTGGACGCCGGATGGCGGAAGCAACAGGTGCTTCAGTACGCGCCGCCGAACATGCTCCCCGCCGGAGGCCGACCGGACCCGGACGTCGTCGGCGTGTTCGTCCAGGGCGGGGCGAGCGCCCGGGGCAAGGGGTTCGGCCTCGCCGGCGCGTTCGATGCCCGCAACGTCCCCTGGCCCAAGTGGGCCCCCACGCTTCTCATCTGGTATCCCCTCATTCTCCTGATGGCGGGGTGCGTGGTCTGCCTGAGCCTGATCGTGCACCCCCAGTGGGCCCGGCGCGAGCGGCTGCGCTATCCCGTGGCCACCATCGGGCAGATCATCATGCAGCAGGACGAGGGGCACGCCATGGGGCGGATCTTCCGCAACCGCCTGTTCTGGGTGGGCCTGGCGGGGGTGTTCGCCCTGCACCTGGTCAACGGGCTGGCGAAGCTCTACCCCGACGCGATGATCGCGGTCCCGATGCAGTTTCCGATGCCGCAGATCGTTCAGCAGTGGCCGCGGCTGAACACGATGTACGCCGACAAGCTGTTCGCCCCGGTGCTGTATCCGACGGTGGTGGCGTTCGCGTTCCTGTTGGCCTCGGACGTGAGCTTCTCGCTGGGCATCTCGCAGATCGTGCACG
>CAZMDT010000106.1:0-9478 GCA_964564965.1 uncultured Planctomycetaceae bacterium
CCGTTACCGTTCCGCCTCAGCCATCCGCCCAGTGCCGCCGGCGCCTTCTCCGTCACCGCCGACCTTGACAGCGCCGCCGGGCTCATCATGAAGGTTGCCGAGGCCATCACGGCCTTCGAATCGCTCAAGGAGCACCAGATCGGCCAGTACGTCTACCCGACCCTCGAGGCCATGGCCAAGGAGACGAACCTCCAGACGGTGAAGGACACGGGGCTCGATTTCTTCAAGTCCACGCCCGGCGGACCCGCCGTGCCACCCGCTCCCGCCGGCGCCGTCCGCCGCACGGCCACCTCGGGCCTGGCCGCCGCGAGCGCCAGCTCCGGGCTGTCCTCGCTCCAGACCGCCGCCGGGGCCGTCGGGCGAGGCGGCGCTTCCACCATGGGCGGGGCCGCCGGTTCCGCCGGCACCGCCTGGTCCGGATCCCTGTCGCTGACCGCCGAGTCGCCGGACCTCGGCGATGAGGCCGGAGCCCCCGACGCATCGCAGGCGTCCCACGCCGTCGCCGATCTGGTCCGCGCCGCCCTCGAAACCTGGCAGGACGCCACGGGCACAGTGCCCAGCCTGTCGATCTCCGTCAGCGTCATCGACCTGCCCGGCGGGCTGCTCAGCCAGGCCGATATCACCGCCTGGGACGCCCGCGGCAGGCCCCTCGAAGGGCGAATCCTCGTCGACGTGAATGCCAACGGGCGCGGCTGGTTCGTCGACGCCACGCCGTTCGAGCATTCCGAGTTCACCGTCGACGGCGGGGTGCTTCGCGCGGCCGCCGGTTCCCAGGCCGCGGACCGGTACGACCTGTTCGCCGCCCTGCTCCACGAGACGGGGCACCTGCTCGGCTTCACGGATGGCTTTGCCGGGTTCGCCGCCCACGTGGCGACCACGCCGGACGGCGGCGCCGTGTTCCGCGACGGCGACCTGCGGGCCGAACTGACCGCCGACGCGGACCACCTCTCCGTCGCGGCGTTCCCCAACGACCTCATGAACGCCGTGCTGCCGTGCTCGACGCGCCGCCTGCCGTCAGCCACCGACGCCGGAATTCTCCGCGCCGCGTGGGATGGCGCCCCCGGCGGCGCCTGGACGGTGCGCTACGTGGCCGATCCCGAGCCGCTGCCGCTGAACGGCGGGACGCTCGGCTTCAGCCTGCTCGACGAGGCCGTCGCCCAGGACGCCCCCGGCGCGCCGGCCGGCCTGCTCAACGGCGGCTTCGACGTCGACGACCTCAGCGACCCCGACTTCGGCTGGCGGCTCTTCGGCGGCGCCTCCGTCACCGGTGGCCAGGCCATGCTCGAGGAAGGCGACCTGCTGTTCAGCGACCTGTCGCAGACCTTCCGCGTGCCGGCCGGGGCCACGTGGCTCCAGTTCACGGTGACGGTCCTCGGCCTGTACGGCAACGGCGACAACCCGCCGGACGCCTTCGAGGTTGCCCTGCTCGGCGCCGCCGACGGGGCGCCGCTCGTGCCCGCGCCCGCGAACCTCGACCACACCGACGCGATGCTGAACATCCAGCCGGGCGGGCAGGTTCGCTTCGCCCAGCAGGTGACGTTCCTCGCCCTGCCGGGCGCCCGCTCGGGCGGGGTGATCTCGCTGCTGGTTCCGCTGACGATCCGCGTGGACCTCACGGCTGTTGCGGCCGACACCGTGGCGACGCTGTACTTCGACCTGATCACGTTCGGCCCGGCCGACAGCGCCGTGCACATCGACGGCGTCGCCATGAGCCAGGAGGCTCAGCCCGTGCCGGACGCCGTCGACGACGGCTACACAATGCCGCAGGGCGCGGGCGCCCACACGTGCGGCGTCCTGGACAACGACACGTACGTCGGGGGCGACCCGGCGCTGCTCCGTGTCGCCTCGGCCGGCGGGGCTCAGCACGGCAGCGTGGCCGTCGCCGCCGACGAGCGCGGCGTGGTCTACACGCCCACCCCCGGCTTCCACGGAACCGACACCTTCACCTACAGCGTCATCGACCCACTTGAGCAGACGGACACCGCGACCGTGACCATAACCGTTGAGCCGGCGACCGAGGGCGCCATCTACGCCGTCTCGGACGCCTGGGACACCTTCGGGCGGATCGATCCGCTCACGGGCACGTTCGTGACGATCGGCACGATGGCGACCTCGGACGCCACCTTGATCTACGACGACGTTGAGAGCCTGGCGGTGGACCCGACGACGGGCACGCTCTACGCCGTGAACGGCGGGTCGTGCGTCATCTCGCTGGACCCGGTGACCGGGGCGGTGACGCTGGTGGCCGACTGCGACCTGACCGACGTGGACGCCCTCGCTTACGATCCGGCCACCGGCGGCCTGCTGGCCGTGGACGTGCCGGACGTGGGGGCGCCCGGGATCCTGTGCCTGATCGACCCGGTCACGGGCACGGTGACGGAGCTGGCGACGCTTCAGGCGCCCACGCCCGATCCGATCGCCCCGCTGGGCGAACACCACGGGCACCTGGACGGCCTGGTGGTGGGGCCGGACGGCACGCTGTACGGAGCCTATTCGCTCTACGCCCGGCCGAGCTACCTGGTGACGGTGGACCGGGCCACGGGCGTGTTGACGGTGGTGGGGGCCGCGGGCGTCGACGACATCGAGGACATCGCGTTCAGTCCGGAGGGGATGCTGTACGGGGTGCTGGGCGACACGGGGGCGTTGGGGCAGGGGCCCTCGGGCAGCTACGAGGGGCTGGTGATCATCGACCCGGCGACGGGGCAGGCGGCGCCGGCGGGGCTGTATGGCGACCCCGGCGCGACGGGCCGGTGGGACATGGAGGGCCTGGCGTTCGGCGTCTGGGACCGGACGGAGCTGATCGTGGACAACCGCGACGCCGGCTTCACGACGGAAGGCGAGTGGCTGGAGTCGTACGCCACGGATGAGTACCTGGGCAGCTCGCTGGTGGCGTACGAGGCGGGCGCCGCGGCGACGTGGACGGCGGCGCTGCCGTGGGGCTACTACGACGTGTACGCGTGGTGGTCGGCCAAGACGCCGGAGGGCTACTACGACCGCGACTCCTCGGCGGACTATGTCATCGAGCACGCCGGCGGGGCAAGCCGCGTGACGGTGGACCAGGACGCGAATTCGGGGCGCTGGGTGTACCTGGGGACGTTCGCGTTCGGGCCCTCGGGGGCGTCGGTGCGGCTGGAGCACGACCTGGAGGACGCCCAGCCGAGCATCGCGGACGCGATCCGGTTCGTGCCGGCGGCGCCGCCGGAGGTCCCGGCGGGGACGGAGGTGGTGCTGGACAACCGGGACGCCGGCTTTGCGGCGGAGGGGGCGTGGCTGGAATCCTACGCCATGGACGAGTGGTCGGGCAGCTCGCTGGTGGCGTACGAGGCGGGCGCCGCGGCGAGGTGGTCGGCGGCGCTGCCGGGGGCGGGCCGCTACGAGGTCTACGCCTGGTGGTCGGCGGCGATGCCGGGCGGGCGCTATGAACGTGACGCCTCGGCGAGGTTCACGGTGGCGCACGCGGGGGGGCAGGCGGCGGTGGTGTTGGACCAGAACGCCGCCTCGGGCACGTGGGTGTCGCTGGGGACGTTTGGGTTCGGCGCCGTGGGCGAGGTGTCGGTGACGTGCTCGGGCGGGTTCGCGGGGGCGACGGCGGCGGACGCGGTGAAGTTCGTGAAGCTGCCCGAGGCGGCGCCGGCGGGGGCGCTGGTGCTGGACAACCGGGACCCGGTGTTCGGGCGTCGGGGGGCGTGGCGGGAGTCGTACGCCACGGATGAGTGGTCGGGCAGCTCGCTGGTGACGGCCGCGGCGTCCGCGGCGGCGATGTGGATGGTGGAGGCGCCGTCGGCGGGGTACTACGAGCTGTCGGCGTGGTGGACTGCTGCCGTCGGGGGCGGGGGCTACTACGAGCGTGACCCGGCGGCGGAGTACGTGGTGGTTCACGCGAAGGGCACGACGGTGGTGACGGTGGACCAGGGCGCCGCCGGGAGCAGCGGGCGGTGGGTGTCGCTGGGGACGTTCGCGCTGCCGGTGGGCCTGCCGGTGACGGTGACGCTGGTCCGCGACGACCCGGCCGCCGCGCCGACCGTCGCCGACGCCATCCGGCTGGTCCGCGTGCTGTAGGCGCCGTGCCGTGACGGCATCGCGCCGCGGCCCCCGGCGAGAAGGGCGAGCCGAACGAAAACGCCCCCATCCGGCCGGAAAGGGGCGATCAACACGCGCGGCAGGACTCGAACCTGCAACCTTCGGTTCCGTAGACCGACGCTCTATCCAATTGAGCTACGCGCGCCCGGGCGAACCACTCCAGAATACACGCTCGCGCGGAGCACGCAAGGGGATTTGGCGTCGGGCGGCGTCCGCGCCAGGCCGGCGCAGCAGGAGGCGGGTCGCGACGCCGGCAATCGCCCGCGCTGCGGCCCGCCGTCCCGCGGTCGCCCGTCGGCTCAGACCCGGGCGATCTCCACGGAGGAGACCACCACGTTGGGGTCGTTGCCGCCAAGGTCCTTCATTCTCAGGTTGAGCTGCCCGTCGGCTACATCCACCTGGAAGCTGCGCGTGACGAACTCCCCGGCGCCGGTGGAGACGACGGCGACGTTGGCGCCCTCGATGTAAACGCCCATGTAGTCGTGGGCGTACCGGGCGTCCCCGAGGGTGACCGTCACCTCGTATGTGCCGTTGGCAACATCGACGCCGAACGTGCTGTCAGAGGCGAAGTTGAAGTCGCGCGTCGCCTCGGTCCCCACGCCCCGGTCACGGGAGCTCACGCCGCCGCACTGCCAGCCGTGCCCCAGCGCGGCCGAGTAGGCCGTGCCCTCCGTGATGCCCGTGTGTCCGTCAGCCACCGGTGAGCCGGCCGTCCCGAAGTCGAAGCCCGCCTGGAAGCTTTCCGGCCCGTCCGTCTCGAGGAACCGGACGGCGTCGGCGGCGGTGGCGCCCGAGTAGGAGCCGTTGCACGTCAGCGTGACGCTGTTGACGCCGGCGTCCAGCTCGAACGTCCCCAGCAGCACCCACCTGCCGAGGCCGGCGTTCTGGTCCGCCTCGACGGTGGTCGTGCCGCCTGAGCGCGTGATCGTGTAGTCGGCGGCGGCGTCCCGGTCGTACGTGCCGCTTCCCGTCTTGCCGCTCCACCAGGCGTAGACCTCGTAGTAGCCGCCCTCGGCGATGTCGGCCGACCAGGTGGCCGTCGCGCCGTTCTCGTAGGATACGACGGAGCTGTTGGCGTACTCGTCCACCGCGTAGGACTCCAGCCAGGCTCCCGAGGCGCTGAAGCCGGCGCTCTGGTTGTCGACGACATACTCGCTGGGCGGGGCCGAGTCGGCCTTCGCCAGGCGGATGGCGTCGGCGCTGGTGGCGTTCCAGTCGGCGCCGTCGCGCACGAGCGTCACCGACCCGGCGTCGCCGGCCTCGAAGCCGAAGCGCCCCAGCGACACCCACTGGCCGGAATCGACGTCCTGGTCGACGGTCACCGTCGTGGTGCCGCCGGCGTGCGTGATGACATAGTCCGCGGTGGAGTCCCGGTTGTACTGTCCGTCGGGCGTCCGGCCGCTCCACCAGGCATAGACGTCGTACCAGCCGGCCTCGCCGACCTGCGGGGTCCAGGTCGCCGTGGCGCCCGCCTGGTACGAGCAGAGGCTGCTGCCGACGTACTCGTCCGTGGCGTACGACTCGAGCCACAGCCCGGTCGTCGCGAACCCCACGCCCTGGTTGTCGACGATGATCTCGTCGCTGCCGCCGCCACCGTCCCCGCCGCCGTCGCCATCCCCTACGTCGATCGTGCCCGTGTAGACGGCGGCGTCTTGGGCGATGACGGTCAGCAGCAGTTCGCCCGTCTCCGGGTCGATCTGCACGGAGTATTCCCCCTGCCCATCGGCCTCGCCGACCTCGTAGACGCCCTCGCCCTGCCACAGGCAGACGCGCGCCCCCGGCGTCAGGCCCGAGACGGTGAACGTCTGGGCGTCGTCGTCGATCTGGGAGGCGTACACGGGGTCGAGGGTGACCGGGTCCGTGCGGTACATCTGGACCATCGGGTCGCCCTGGAAGTTGAGGCCGAACTGCACCCAGCGGTAGGAGCCGTCGTAGGCGCTGGAGGGCGCGAAGTACTCCTTGCTCGCCGCGAACGCCTCGCCGGCGAGCGTGCTCTCGCCCGTCAGGAACTCCTTGTAGAACTGGTAGGAGTAGCGGAGGGACGGTCCGAGCGACGTGCTGGCGTAGCCCCAGCCGTAGCGGGAGCAGCCGAGGTAGACGATCGTCCCCGTGTCCGGCGACCGAAGGAACGCCTCGCTCAGCGCCGGGTCGGCGGCGTCGAACCCGCCGGTGTTGCAGGCCATCGTCGAGACGATCGCCACGTCGAACGGGTCGCTCAGGCCGCTGACGGTGCCGCTGGAGTAGCCGCCGCTTTCCAGCCCCCACAGCGTGTAGTTGCCGTGGGTGGACATCTGCATGAACTGGTACCCGTTGCTCATCGCGGCGCTGAGGTTGGCCGCGTTGAGCGAATAGTCGCCTGAAGCGGCGCCGTCCCAGCTCGTGGCCGAGTCGAAGAAGATATCGAGGTCGCGCTCCGACCAGTACGGCAGGACATACTCCGCATCGGCCGTCAGCGACTTGATCTCCGCGTCCGAGGCCGTGTGATCGAAGCTGATGCCGTTGTACGTCCCCGCGCCGTAGCTGTTCCACAGCCGGACCCCGGCGGCGAGCATCTCGGTCGCCCAGTCCGTCTGCGGCGGCGTCGTCTCGTAGGCCACGACCTTGTTGTAGAGGTTTGTCACGTGCTCGGCGGTGCGGACCGGATACCGCCCGACGATGACGTCATAGGTGAGGTAGACGTCGGTGTCCTGTCCGGCCTCGCCGTAGATGTGGTCGCCGTCGCTGTCCCAGGTGCCCTCGAGGGAGGCGTAGTACAGGTCGGTCGGCATGGTGGTCTGGATGTAGGAGCCGACCTTCACGTAGGTGTTGCGGTCGGGCACGATGGAGTCATCGCCGCCGAGCAGGACGTAGTCGACGCCCTCGTTGTCGTGGTAGTCGCGGATGCAGTTGCGGATCCGTTCCTGCGAGTCGACGCCGGAGTATTGCGAGTAGATGGCGTCGAGGGTGACGATCTCCGCGGGGTAGCCCTTCCGCGTGTACCAGTCGGCCACCTGCTGGAACGCGGCGGCAAGCTGGCTGTTGGTGATGATCAGCGCGCCGCCGGACATCAGCAGCCGCTTCTCAAGCGACTCGAACGCCGGCAACGAGCCTGTCGGGGTGTTGCGCTGGGGCAACATCGGGGAACACCTCCAAACCGCGAAACCCTTGGTTATGAGGGTAAATCGGCGCGCACCACGTGCGCCTGAAGCATGGAATTGGCGTACTTCGGGGGCTCTGAGGCCCCGGTCGGACAGGCGACCGCCGCTGTCCGATGATCCGGCACTTCCCCCAATCAGCAACTTACGATATGGTTTGGGCCCGCACCACGGCCGCGAGACGGCCCCCGCGAGGCCGGCGGCACGCCGCCCCCACCCCGCCGCAGCGGAAAAGCCCTTGCATGGCGGCGGACTCCTGCTACACTACTCCGTCCGCAAACGGGTTCGCAGGCCAATGTGACCCTCGCCGGCCGTTGGCGGCGGGGGGCGCTTATCTGGAGAGCTTTAGTGGCCGTCAGGCTCAGACTGAAGAAATTCGGGCGCCGACACCGCAGCTTCTACCGGCTCAGCGCGATGGATGCTCGCCGGCCGCGCGGCGGCCGCGTCATCGAGGAACTCGGCTGGTACGACCCCAGCGCCAAGCAGACCGATCAGCAGGTTTCGCTGGATCGGGAGCGGATCGAGTATTGGCTGGGCACCGGCGCCCAGCCGACGGAAACCGTCCGCGCCCTGCTCAAGCGGCACGGCATCGGCGCCGGCAAGTGACGCCGCCGCCGGCCGGCCGATGGGCGCAACGGTGCCCGCATGCCCCTCCGCATCGACATCCTGACGCTGTTCTGTGAGATGTTCGAGGGGTTCCTTGCCACGAGCATCGTCGGCCGGGCGGTCGGGAACGGGCTCGTCGAGGTTCGTTGCGCCAACGTCCGGGACTTCGCCACCGACCGCTACGGCACGGTGGACGACAAGCCCTACGGCGGCGGGCCCGGCATGGTGCTGATGTGCCAGCCCGTCTTCGACGCCATTGAGGCGGTGCAGCAGCAGGCCGAACCGCCGGGAAAGGTGGTCCTGCTCACGCCGCAGGGGCGTCCGCTCGATGAGGCGCTGGTCAGGGAGTTGGCCGGCGAGCCGCGGCTGCTTTTGGTGGCCGGGCACTACGAGGGCTTTGACGAGCGGATACGCCTGGGCGTGGCCGACCTCGAGGTGAGCCTGGGCGACTTCGTGCTCTCCGGCGGGGAGGTGGCGGCGATGGCGCTGATCGACGCGGTCGTCCGCCTGCTGCCCGGGGCGTTGGGCGCGGAGGCCTCGGCCGCCGAGGAGTCGTTCGGCGACGGGCTGCTGGAGTATCCGCATTACACGCGGCCGCGGGTGTTCCGCGGCCTGGCCGTGCCGGAGGTGCTCCTCAGCGGCGACCACGCGCGGATCGCCGCCTGGCGGGCGGAGCAGGCCCGCCTGAGAACGATGCAGCGGCGACCGGACCTGTGGGAACGGCACCGCCGCCGCGCGGACCGCGAACGGCGCGGGTCCGAAAGCTGACTGCTGGAGAATTGCCGTGAGCCAGGAACTGCTGAGGAAGGCCGCCGAATCGAGCCTGAAGCCGGAAGTGCCCGACTTCCGCATCGGTGACACCGTGAACGTCTCGGTCCGGATCGTCGAGGGCGACAAGGAACGCACTCAGGTGTTCACCGGCACCGTGATCGCCCGAAAGGGCTCCGGCGTCAGCGAAACGTTCACCGTCCGACGGATCGTGAACAACGAGGGCGTGGAGCGGGTCTTCCCGATCCATAACCCGAAGGTCGCCGGCGTCGAGGTCGTGCGCGGCGGCAAGGTCCGCCGCAGCAAGCTGTACTACCTCCGCGACCGGATCGGCAAGGCCACGCGCCTCGGCGACGCCAAGGCGCCCAGGCGGGGCGCCGCCAACGCAGCCGGGGGCAAGTCCGCCCGGGCCCAGAAGCCCGCGGAGGAGCCCCCGCCCGGGGACGAGGAGCCGTCGGCCGGGGCCGACGAGGAGTAGGCCGGTGTGGCCGTTCGCACGCGGCCGCGGACGCAGCTTCGGTGACCGCGGCGAGGACATCGCCCGCGACCATCTCCGCAACAAGGGGCTGAGGATTCTCGCCCGCAACTACCGCACCGCCGGCGGGGAGATCGACATCATCGCGCTCGACGCCTCCACGCGGGGCGAACGGGGGGCCGAGACGCTCTGCTTCGTCGAGGTCAAGACGCGGTCGTCCGACCGCTACACCGACCCGGACTCAGCCGTCGATGCCCGCAAGCAGCAGCGGATCCGCAAGGCTGCCGGGCACTACCTCGCCCGCCGCGACACCGAAGGCCTCAACGTCCGCTTCGACATCGTCTCCGTGATCCTAGCCGAAGGCTCACGCCCGCAGGTCACGCACATCACCGACGCCTTCTGACCCGCCGCCCGC
>CAZMDT010000107.1:0-7637 GCA_964564965.1 uncultured Planctomycetaceae bacterium
CGGCTCAGGCATGGGTCGGCATTGTATCCCGCCCCCTTGAACCCCACAACGGCCCGCATGCACTGCGAACACCGATCAGCCGCGAACCACACGAACCGCGCGAACCAGAAAACCGAGGTTCTATTCCTGCTGGGGCGGTTCGGGGCTCCTTCCCCGATCTCCGGGCCTCGGCTTGGTGAAGACCACGCGCTCGAACTCGAAATACTGTCGTCCGAAGTTGACCGGGAAGCCCAGCGTCAGCCCCGAGGCCTTCAGATAGTTGATGAGCTGGGCCTTGTGGACGGGATGCGGTTGTTCCGTCGCCTTGATCTCGATGATGAACTTCCCGTCGACCAACAGGTCGACCACATAATCGCCGACGAGCGTGCGATCGTAGAACACCTGGAACGCCGCCTGCTCCCGGACCCGAAAGCCGCGCCTCCTCAGCTCGTGAGCCAGCGCCTTCTCATACACCTTCTCGAGGAACCCGCAGCCCAGCTCCGCATGTACGGCGATGCAGGCCGCCTTGATGCGGTAGCTTTCCTCAGGAAAGAGAAGCTTGCCTTCCTGCGGGCGACTCATTGCTGGTCTGTTGCTCCGTCAGAAGTTCGCGTTGTTGGCGTTGTTCGCGGCTAAGGAGGGGCCAGGCCGAGGAACCGCTCGGCATTCGCGGCCGTCAGCTCCGCCAGCGCCTCCGGCGCGACGCCGCGGACGCCCGCCAGGCACGCCGCCACGTGCGCGACGTTGGCTGGTTCGTTGGTGCGCATCTTCCGCACCGGCTCCGGCGAGAGGAACGGCGCGTCGGTTTCGATGAGCAGCCGGTCGTCCGGGACGATCGCCGCGGCCCGGCGGAGGCCGCCCGCCTTGTTGAACGTCACGATCCCCGAGTAGCTGACCATCGCGCCGAGGTCGAGGGCACGCCGCGTGTTGGCCTCCGGCTCCGTGCACGAGTGGAACACGATGCGCCCGCCGTCGATCCCCGAGGCGGCCAGGACCGCCAGCGTGTCCTCGAACGCCTCCCGCGTGTGGACCGCGACGGGCTTGCCGAGCCGCTTCGCCGCCTCGAGCTGCTCGGCGAACACCCGCCGCTGCACGTCGCGCGGCGAATAGTCGTAATGGTAGTCCAGGCCGATCTCCCCGACGGCCACGTTCCGCTCCTCGGCCACGAGCCGCTCCAGCTCCGCGAGGTATCCTTCGGGGGCGTCCTTCGCGTCGTGCGGATGCACGCCGGCCAGGCAGCGGACGTCGCCATGCCGCCGCGCCAGGCCGAGCGCCGCCTTGGCCTCGTGCAGGTCGCCCGCCGCGCAGATCACGGCGACGAGGCCGGCCTCGCGGGCGCGGTCGAGCACGGCGTCCACCTGCTGCCGCAGCCGGCCGTGGCACAGGTGGCAGTGGGTGTCGATGAGCCTCATGCGCGGGGCATGGTAGGCGGGGCGGCGGACGGCGGCAAGCGCCGGGAACTGCTTGCGGCGGCGGGGCGTCGGACGGGTTAGAATGAACCCGGACGCGCGGCCGCGCGAGAAAGGAGCCGCAGCCATGAAATGCTCGGCCCTGACGGTCATATCGGCAACCGTGTTCACCTTGCTGCTTTCCGGTCCGGCGCTGGCCGGGCAGCCCGAGGCGCCGGAGACCCCGGCGGCGTCGGCAGCGCCCCACCCCCCCCAACACCTGGTCGTGGAGGGCGGCAACGCCTTCGGTCTGGCGCTCTACGGCCACCTGGCGGGCGGCAGCAAGGGCAACCTGTTCCTGTCGCCCACGAGCATTCACACGGCCCTGGCGATGACGTACGCCGGCGCCCGCGGCGACACGGCCGAGCAGATGTACCGCACGCTCCAGTTCCCGATGGACACGAAGCTCCAGGCGGGCAAGCCCGACGCCGGCCCCCAGGAGCTGGAGCAGCGGCGGGTTCCCTGGCCGCAGGACAGGCTCCACACGGCGTTCGCGGGGCTGATCGAGGCGCTCAACAAGCCGCGGATGGTCCCCGAATGGACGGGGCGGCAGAGGGTCGAGAAGCCCGCCTACGAACTGACGGTCTGCAACGCCCTGTGGGGTCAGGAGGGCTTCCCCTTCCGCGAGGAGTTCATCAAGCGGGTCGGGACGAGCTACGGCGCCGGGCTGCGGAACGTGGACTTCGTGAAGGCAACCGAGGCGTCGCGGAAGCGGATCAACGACTGGGTCGCCCGGCAGACGAAGGACAAGATCAGGGACCTGATCCCGCCCGGCGTGCTGGACGCGACGACGCGGCTGGTGCTGACGAACGCCATCTACTTCAAGAGCAACTGGGCGTCGAAGTTCGAGAAGAGCGCCACGCGCGACGAGGCGTTCCGGCTCGGCGGCGGCAAGAGCGTCACCACGGCGATGATGCACCAGCAGAAGCGCTTCGGCTACGTGGAGACCGCCTCGCTCCAGGCGCTGGAGATGCCCTACCGCGCCGGCGATCTGTCCATGGTCGTGCTGCTGCCGCGGGAGCCGGACGGCCTGGCGGCGCTCGAAAAATCGCTCACGCTCAGACATCTCGACGAGTGGCTGGGCAAGCTCAGGCCGGCGGAGGTCCGCGTCAGCTTCCCCAGGTTCAAGTTCACCAGCCAGTTCGGCCTGGGCGAAACGCTCGCCGCCATGGGCATGCCCGACGCCTTCTCGGCCGCGAAGGCCGACTTCTCCGCCATGACGACCGCCGACCGCCTGTTCATCTCCGCCGTCATCCACAAGGCGTTCGTCGCCGTCGATGAGGAAGGCACCGAAGCCGCCGCCGCCACCGCCGTCGCGATGGCGCTCACCGCCATTGCCCCGCAGCCCCCGAAGCCCAAAATCTTCAACGCCGACCACCCCTTCATCTTCCTCATCCGCCATCGCCAGACCGGCGCGATCCTGTTTGTCGGCCGCGCCGCCAACCCGAAGGCATAGCCCACGCCGCGCAAACGCCGGGCGCTACTTCTTGCCCGCCGACAGCGCCACCGCCGCCTTCGGCTCCAGCACGCGGAACGTGAACGTCTCCGTCATGAACAGCTCGACCTCGTCGGTGTCGTGGCTGGCGTAGCCGAGGGAGAAGTCCTTTCCGACGGCCAGCTCGAAGTCGCCGCCGCGCGTGGAGAGCACCGCGCCGCCGTCGAGCACGGCCGACATGTAGACGTCCCCGCCGAGAATGTCGCGCACGGCCTGCCGCGGCGGGTAGCCGTGCTTGGCCGCCTGGACGAGGGTGAAGTACGCATCCGGCCCGAGGACGAGGGCATACGGCCCGCCCACGCCGGCCATGCTCATCGCCTTCACCGCCTGCGCAACCGCCTTCGGATACGGCTCGGCGTCGGCGGGCAGCGGCACCGGCTTGTGGCTCGACGCCTTGAGGATGCCTTCGATCTTCCCGCCGGCGAAGCCGTTGAAGATCGCCGCGTCCTCGAACTTCGCGGCGCTGGCGGCTGCGGCCAGCAAGGCGTCGACGTCCGCGTCGCCCGCGCCGCGCGTCAGGTTGTCCAGCTCCATCTGCTTCAGCCGGAGCGGCAGCCGCATCTCGATCAGCGGCTGCACCTCCCGCACGCCCCAGCCGACGCCGCCCTCGGCCTTGCGGGGCGCGAGCTTCAGGCGCCCGAGATTCACCGCGCCGAAGTCCCACCCGTGCGGCCCGCTGAAGTCGACGACCTTCCGCCCCACGAGCACGCGGCGCAGCACGCCGGCCGCCTGCTTGTCCAGCTCCTTCCAGGCCTCGTCGCTGATGGGGGCGAATTCGCGTTTCAGTATGCTAGGCATGGGCTCAGCCTCCTGTGGTCATGGACCCGATGTTCAGGCTGCCGTCGGCGGCCGGCCCGCCGGCCTCGCCCCCGCCGGACCCCGCCGCCTCGACCTCCGTGACCGCCGCGGTGGTGAACAGGTAGGTCTTCATCTGGGTGTCGAACTCCGGAAAGTTCCGCCGCAGCCACTCGAGGTTCATCATGGCGTGCTCGATCTCCTCGTTGCGGTTGTGAATGAGCACCGCCTTGAGGGTCCCATCCCCCGTGGCCGCGGCACGCTCGTGGTACCAGGTGACCGCCTCCAGTTCCTCGATGAGGCTCTCGAGGGCCCGATGGTGGTCGAGGACAGGCGGGGGCAACTGCTCGCGCGGTTCATGATGGTCCAAGGGCATAGTGCTGTTCTCCTTCCGTCCGGGGCTGCCCGGGCCCAAGTAATCCTACCTGTGGCCTCCCCGCATTTCAACCTCGCCCGCAGGGGCTCGGCTGTTCGCCATCCTCCGCGGTCTCTGAGCTTCGCCTCTCGGATTCCCGTGCTCCGTGCTCGGCGTTCCTTCCGGCCTCGGTCCCCACCCCTGCCGTCTTCTTGCGCGTTCTTGCGCGTTCTTGCGCATTCTTGCGCGCTGTGCCCGGTTCTTGCGCGTTCTTCCCTGTTCTTGCGCATTCTTGCGCATTCTTGCGCGTTCATTTCGCCGCAAGCTCTTGCCAAGCAATAGCTTATCGATTCCGCCGTGCGCAAAGCGCGCGTTTTCTCATTTGTCAACGTCAAATATGACATTCCCGTCCCCTCCTCACGCGCTTGGTTAGGCTGACGATTGCCAATTGTCGATTTCCGGTCGGTCAGTTGGTCGATTGGTCGGTCGGTCAATCGGTCAGTCGGTCAGTTAGTTGCCGCTCTCGGCCCGGCCTCGATCCTCCTCCGGCGCGGCGTCGGCCTCCGACCTTCGAACTCGTGCCTCTGTACTCCAGCATTCGGCGTTTCCCGGCCCGCTGCAACCCCGTGTCGAGCGTTCAGTGTTTGGTGCTGGGTGTTCACCTCCCGCCCTTGCCCGGCCGACCGGCTTTCGGCGCGCAGCCGCGGTGCTTCAGCACGCCACGGCCCGCAGCCCGCGGTGCCAAACCGGTCCGGCAAAAGGGATTCCGGAGGCGAAGGTTTTTCTCATTTTTCCGGCGCATCTCCCGGCCGGCGTGCCCCGGCCGCGCGCGCAAGGCGGGATGTTCACGGCGCCAGGGACACCATGCTGAACTGTTGACATGCTTCAGGCCGTGAGATAAGGTTCCGTCGTGCCGGGGATCGCTGGCATCGTTGGCCCGGGGCTGCGGCATCACGTCACCCGGCGGGGCAACGGCCGGCAGAAGGCCTTCTTCGGCCGCGACCTGCTGCCCGGCAAACGACGCCGACCGGGGAACAGGCCGGGCAAGCCTGCGGCCCCGGCGCGAGAATAGTATGGTGTCCCCGGAGAACCGGAGAACCCGGAAAACCCGGAGATGGCGGGAAGCTTTCAACGCCGACGGCATCGTCGGCCACAGCCGCGCTGACGGACCAGCGCGACCAGGGCATGAGCGGAGTGATGACCTCGGAACAGCTTCGCGAAGAGCCGATCACGTTCGAGCTCGACGTTCCCTACGCCGCCGATGACAACCCACGGCACCGGCTGGACATCTACGTACCGAAGGATCGCAAGGCTGACAAGCTCCCGGGCATCGTCTTCGTTCACGGCGGCGGGTGGATGCAGGGCGACAAGGCCGAGGGTGCCGGCCGCTTGATGCCCTTCGTCCGCACGGGCGAGTACATCGGCATCTCCATCGGATACCGGCTGTCCGGGGAGGCCACATGGCCCGCCCCGATCCACGACTGCAAGGCGGCTATCCGCTGGGTCCGCGCGAATGCCGACAAGCACGGCATCGATCCTGACCGCATCGGCGTATGGGGATGCAGCGCCGGCGGTCACCTCGTGCTGATGCTCGGTGTCAGCGGCGATGTGCCGGAACTGGAAGGCGACCTCGGACCCCACAAGGCCGTCAGCAGCAAGGTCGCCTGCGTCGCCAACTTCTTCGGTGTTGTGGAGATCATGGCGATGATCGGCCGGCCCTGCGACCTCGACCGCACGAAGCCGGACGCCCCGGAGGCCCTGATGATCGGAGGACCCCTCCGCGATAATGAAGCCAAGGCGAAGGCCGCCTCGCCGATGACGTACATCACGCCTGGCGACCCGCCCGTGCTGACCGTCCACGGCGATGAGGATCGCATCGTTCCCTACGACCAGGCCATCCGCCTGGACGCGGCGCTGCGCAAGGCAGGAGTGCCGAGCCATTTCATCACGGTGAAGGGCGCAGGTCATGGCGACCCCGGAACTGCAGCGCATGACCGGGTGGCTGCCTTCTATGCGAAGTACCTGCTCGGGAAGGACATCGGGATCTCGACGGAAGCGATCCAGACGCCGTAGCGATGATTTCGGGCAGTACCGTCGTGGCGTGCGCGGCTATCTGTGCCCTTTTCTGCGTGCGGCGGCGCCGGCCGGGGCGCGCCCGGGCGCTACTTGGCCCGGCCGACGTAGAGCGGCAGGAAGACGAAGCCGCGCCGCGGGGGCACGTCGCCGACCTTGAGGATCCTGGTTTCGCCGGCTTGGGTCTCGGCGACGAGCTGGGTGTAGCGCGTCTTTTTGGAGAAGTGCACGCCGCCCATGGTGGCGCTCATGGCGGCCCCGTCGCCGACGAGATAGACGCTCTTGCCGGCGCAGTCGCCGACGCCCGCGTAGGCGAATCCGCCGAGAAGCTCGGTCCTCCCGGCGGCGGTGGTCTCGATGAGCGTGCCGGGCATCTCGGTCTTGTGCCCGAGAATCCAGACCCGCCCGCCGCGGTTGAGCAGGTGCGTGGCGCCGTCGCGCGGCTCGTTGCTGAGCTGGCGGATCCAGACGCTCTGCCCGCCGAGGAACGCCATCGGGCGGCGGACCCCGCTGCCGCAATCGTAGAAGAACAGCTCGCCGGTGCCCGTGAACTTCCCCCCCACGCCCTTGCAGTGCGTGATGACCAGCGTGCGCGACGAGCCGTTGTCGATGCCCGTGGCCTCGAACCACGGCGCGAAGTTGAGCTGGTCCACCACGACCGCCGGCGGGAGGTCGGCGCCCTCGCCGAGCCTGATGGCCGGGACCTTCTGGTCGGGCACGAAGTAGATCGACGACTCCAGCCCGACCAGCCGGCTGACCTGGCCGCGGAGGGTCACGGTGCCGTCGATCTTGTAGCTGCCGCGCGGGAAGTAGACGGTCGTGGCGCCGGAGTCGACGGCCTTCTGGATGGCCTCCCGGTCGTCGGCCTTCTGGTCGCCCTTCGCGCCGAAGGACTTCACGTTCGCCCACCGGCCGAAGTCCTGCTCCCAGGGGACCTCGGGGGCATCCTTGACGGGCAGGTTGAGCGAGGTCTTCCGCGTCCAAGGGAACAGCGTGTGGACCGGGTGCGAGACGAACTCGCCGACCTTCGGCCCGGCGGCGTCCTGCTTGTGTCCGCCCTTGTTCTCGATCGCCTTGCCGTAGCCGGCGACCTCGATGTTGCGCGCGAACAGGCCGCCCTCGCCGGCCTCGTTGATCACCGCCGCCGCGCCGGGGGCGCCGCCGGTCAGCTTGCAGTCGATGAGCGTCACCACGCCCGTGCCGCTGTTGACGACGGCGGGGACCCCGTTATCGCTGACAACGCCGCGGATGCTCAGCACCTGCCCGTCGTTGGTGATGCCGGCGAGGCCCTGGTTCTTCAGCGTGACGTGCTCGAGCACCTGGCTGTTGATCGCGCCGCGGGCGCGGATGCCGACGCCGAAGCCGACCACCGTCACGTGGCTGACCAGCAGCGGGCCGTTCAGCCCCATCGCCAGGTCCAGCCCCACCGGGCCCTTCCCGTCGCCTGAGCGGATCGCCACCGTGTCCACGCCCCCCATGTTGTTCGCCATGA
>CAZMDT010000107.1:7647-9389 GCA_964564965.1 uncultured Planctomycetaceae bacterium
TGGCGCCGGGGTTGTCCTTGCCGGTGTCGATCGTCAGGTTGCGGACGTGGTTTCGGAAGTTGTCGGCCGAGCCCAGCTTCGTGGTCCACAGGACGGCCAGTGGGCGCTTCGCGTCCTGGAAGCTCCCGTCCGGGCCGCCGGCCTTGCAGCCGTCCCGAAGCCTGATGACGGTCGCGGCGAGGCTCTGGCCCTGGAGGGTGAGGGCCTGGTGCCGGGCGGCCTTCGGCCAGTCGAGGCGCTTCGAGACCAGGTACGTGCCGTTCGGCAGGTAGACCACGCCGCCGACCGCGGCGTCCATGGCCTTCTGGATGGCGACTGTGTCGTCGGTCTTCCCGTCGCCGGCGGCGCCGTGGTCGCGGACGTTCACCACGCCGGCATCCTTCGGGAAGACAATGCTCTCGCCGGGCGCCGTGGCGGCCGCAACTGCCGTCACCAGCACTCCCGCAGCGCAGCCGAACCGCCGGCCGTGGACCAGGGAATGTTTCATGGGTGTCTCTCCTTCCGCCGCCGTCCGTCCCGGGCGTTGCGTGGCCGGGCCACGAGTAGACTACTGGTCCCTCGATACGTCGAGGGGCGGGGGGGTCTGAGCCTTAAGTTCTCGCGAAAGGCGCCGCGCGTTCATCGTCAAGTACCACGCAATCAAGACGCTTACCACAGCGCGGCCCACGAGCCAGACGTTGAGGCCGGGCGAGAGGGACCAAAGACCGATTACGCAGTTGAGGCCGGCACACACCCAGAGCAGAACGAACACCTGCGCAGCGGACCCCAACAGAATGCTCCGCAAGGCGATGGTCAGATAGAGGAACCCCAATACGAAAACGGCCTCCAACGCGGCAAGGCCAATGACGATTGCGTTACCGTGAGCACCACGGAACCCGCCCAGAGCGAATAGTGCCGTCACTGCGGCCACGAGGCCAAAATACACGCGCATCGAAGTTACGGTCTCCCGCATCGCCACGAGTTCCTCCTTTGCCCTGCATGTCCGAAAAGACCGGAACCGCCCAATGCGAAGGGCACTACTGCGCCCGGTCTCGCCGTCTTGGTGTCCACTGGGTCCGCCTGTCCCCACGTGCCTGGCCGCCAACGGCTGCCGTCGGCGGCCTCGACAATTCTACCGCGCCCTGAGCTGGGATTTCCCGGATGACCTACGGCCGACGACCACCGTCGGCCTCTCTGACGATTCTATTGCCGATTCCGAGATCGGCAAGCACTTCTCCTGCCTGATGGCGGCAGGATCTGGTCGTTTCCGAGGCATGATCCCGCCCAGGATGCCCTGCGTAGGGGCGTTCATTGGCGATCCGCGCAGACCATCCGCGTCGTCTCCGCCCCTTCCGGCTGTCTCGTCCGTCGTTGAGGTCATTGCGGCACCGTCTCAGGCGGCCGCAACCGTCGTATCCGCTCCAGGATAGCCCGGAACAGGCGCTTGGGCACGGCGACTTCCGCCATCTGGAAGATCACGTACCGCGCATGCGTGACCACCTTGGCCCCGATCTTCACCAGCTTCTCCCGCAGCGCAGCCGAACCGCCGGCCGTGGACCAGGGAATGTTTCATGGGTGTCTCTCCTTCCGCCGCCGGACGGCCGGGGCGGCACGGGGCCGGTGGTAAGCGGCGGCCTCGGGGCGGCATTGTCGCCGATAGGCGGGGTGTGGGGCAACGGCGTGCGTGCGGGCCGCTTCGCGGCATGGCGCGGGCGGCGGGTCAGAAGGCGTCGGTGATGTGCGTGACCTGCGGGCGTGAGCCT
>CAZMDT010000108.1:0-9300 GCA_964564965.1 uncultured Planctomycetaceae bacterium
GATCGACTACCGCAAGGCGCTGGAGCGTATGCGTGCGGCCGAGCAAGGCCAGGCCGAGTACACCCCCGCCACCGAGGAGGTGTTCCATGGCTAAGCCGACCGGCTTCATCGAACACGCCCGGGAGGAGGTCGGCCATCGCCCCGTCGAGGAGCGCGTCCGCGACTACTTCGAGGTCGAGCTGCCCCTGCCGGAGGAGCACCTGGTCCGCCAGGCGGCCCGGTGCATGGACTGCGGCATCCCCTATTGCCACGGGATCGGCTGCCCCGTGCAGAACCGCATCCCCGAGTTCAACGACCTCCTCTACCGCGGCCGGTGGCGAGAGGCGTGCGAGAACCTCCACGCCACGAACAACTTCCCCGAGATCACCGGGCGGGTGTGCCCCGCCCCGTGCGAGGCGGCCTGCACGCTGTCGATCAACGACGAGCCGGTGCTGATCCGGCACATCGAGTTGCAGCTGGCGGAGCGCGGCTGGCGGGAGGGGTGGATCGCCCCGCAGCCGCCGAAACGCAAGACGGGCAGGCGGGTGGCGGTGGTGGGCTCCGGCCCGGCGGGGCTGGCGGCGGCGCAGCAGCTTGCCCGCGCCGGGCACGAGGTGGTGGTCTTCGAGAAGGACGACGCCGTCGGCGGCCTGCTGCGGTACGGCATTCCGGACTTCAAGCTCGACAAGCGGATTCTCGACCGCCGGCTGGCGCAGATGCGTGCGGAAGGCGTGGCGTTCCAGACCGGCGTGATCGTCGGCGAGGACATCTCAGGGCGCTACCTGCGGAAGATGTTCGACGCCGTCTGCCTGACAGTGGGCGCCGGGGAGCCGCGCGACCTCGCCGTGCCCGGGCGCGGGCTGGAGAACGTCCACTTCGCGATGGAGTTCCTCAAGCAGCAGAATCTGAGCAACGCCGGGCGGCTGGAGCCGGACGCCCGCCGCGTCACCGCGAAGGGCAAGATCGTCGCCGTCATCGGCGGCGGCGACACCGGCAGCGACTGCGTCGGCACCGCCCGCCGCCAGGGCGCCCGCGAGATCCACCAGCTTGAGATTCTCCCCAAGCCCCCCGACCGCCGACCGGACGACACCCCCTGGCCCCTCTGGCCGCGGGTGCTGCGCAGCTCGACCTCGCACGAGGAAGGCTGCATCCGCCGCTGGTGCGTCCTGACGAAACGCCTGTCGGGCGTGGGCGTTCGCGTGACGGACCTGCACGGCTGCGAGGTCGTGTGGACGGCCGGGGCCGGCGGGTGGAAGATGGCCGAGAAGCCCGGAACCGACTTCAGCATGAAGGTGGACCTCGTGCTGCTGGCGATGGGCTTCGTGCACGTGGTGCACGCGGGGCTGGTCGACTCGCTCGACCTCAAGCTCGACAGCCGCGGCAACCTCCAGGTCGCCGAGGACTACATGACCAGCACGGCGGGCGTCTTCGCCGCGGGCGACGCGGCCATGGGGGCGTCGCTGGTCGTCCGCGCCATCTACGCCGGCCGACAGGCCGCCGCGGCGATCGACCGCTGGCTGCGGGGAAATGACGAACGACCAAATCGCAGTGTCGGATCAGCCACCAGGCACGAATGACGAATTGATCGCGCCGGCGGCCGGCTTTCCATCATCCGTCATTCGGCATTGATCCGGTCATTCGGGGTTCGCGGTTCGGACCCTCGGCGGAACCGGACCGGCACCGCCCGGGCGCTACCACCACACGAGCGTGCCGGCGCGCTTGTCGACGTTGAACTCGGGGCGCAGGGCCATGATCTTGTGGAAGACCTTGTGGTGCGGCACGTCGGGCCAGTTGAGCCGGCGGGCAAGCTCCTCGGCGAGGTAGCCGAGCGCCACGCGCCGCCCCGCCATGCGGACGACGTCGAACACGACCTTCCAGAACCCGCCCCACACGCGCCGCCGCGCGCGGAGCGACATCGTCGCCAGCCCCGTCGCCTCCACCTGGCGGATGCGCTCCCGCGTCAGGCCGTACTTCTCCCCCAGCTTCCCCAGCGACCACAGCCCGTCCTCGCCAAGCCCCAGCCGCTTCTCCAGGATGTCCACGTCGCGCGGGTCGTCGGTGGTCATGCGGATGAGGCTGTTGACCAGCGCCTTGAACGAGGAGTAGTCGGCGGCGGGCCCCGGCTCGCCGCGCCCGAGCAGGAAGCGCTTCAGCTCCCCGTGCACCACCTCCAGGCTCGTCGGGCCGAAGCCCCACTGATCCAGCAGCCGCTCCACCGGCGTGACGAGCAGTTGCCCGATGGTCCTGATGCCGAGCGCGCCGAGCGTCTTGAGCGCCCGGCCGTTCAGCGACAGCTCGTAGATGCTGGCGTCCCGCTCGTAGGAGGCGTGGAGCTCTTCGGGGCGCAAGCGTGCGGGGTTGCGCGGCACAAAGACGGGCATCTTGAGCAGATGCTCCTCGGTGCAGGGGGCATGGCCCAGGTCGGGCGGCGGGGGCACGACGGGTCTCGACGGCGGTCGTCCGGGTCTTCTTCTTGGTTCCATGGCCACTAGTTGTGCAGGAAAACGAGGGGGATGTCAAGCGGCATTTCCAACCGAAGGATTTGCCGGTCCGCCGGCGCCCGCGGGGCCGGTGCAGCCGCTCAGCCGAGTTCGAAGATCGACTGCGTCTTCACGATCGCCAGGTCGCCGGGGAAGGCGTGGAACGCGAAGACGTGGAGTTCGTTCGGCTTGGCGGAGTAGTCGATATAGGTGAAGGGCGTCAGCGAGCGGCACATCCACTTGGGGAAGGGGACGAACAGCCCGCGCCTGGCCCCGAGGCGGGCCAGCTCGTGGTGCGTGCGCCAGTAGACGTCCTTGCTCATCTGCTCGACCTGGAGGTTCATCATGTAGTGGATGCCCTCGGTCTGCTTCCGCTCGTGGGCGCGTTCGCCGCTGAAGGGCATCTCCACGAGCAGCCCGCGCTCCGGCAGTTCGGCGTCGCGGTCGGCGGCCACCTCCAGCAGCGATTCCGCCCCCCGGAAGAACCCCACCACGTGCGTGCAGCCGGTCACCCAGATCTGCGCCTCGTAGCCCGCCTTCACGATGTGGTGGTCGTGATAGATGTCAAACAGCTCAGGGTGCAGCGGGCGGTCGTACAGCAGGAACCGCAGCGAGCTGACCGTCTGTTTCTGCCCGATACTCATGGGCCGCTCCTTGCCGCCTTTCGTGTCCATTATACCGCGTCGGCCCGCGTCAACAATCCCCCCGCGCGGCGGGCTACTCCCCGCCCTTCTTGCCCTCGCCGTTCCTGCCGCCGGCCGGTGCCTTCGGAGGTCTGGGCTGGCCCGGCTTCTCGGCCGCCCGGATCTGCTTCTCGAGGTCCCGGGCCTTCGCGCTCAGCTCGTCGAGCTGCTTCCGCAGGGCCGCGATGTCGGCGTTGTCCGCGAGCTTCGCCTTCGCCGCATCGTTCATCGCCCGGCGGGCCGCGTCGAGGGCCTTCCGCTCGTCCGCCGCGGCGGCGGAGGCGGCCTTGCGCTCAGAGGCGCGGGCCTCGTCCAGCGCCTTCCGCGCCGCCACCACGTTCTGGTTCTTCTGCTCCACCCGTTGCAGCGCGTCGCGAAGCTCCTTCTCCGCGGGGTCGAGCTTGTCCGCCTCCGCCTTCAGGCTCTTCTCCAGCGCCGCGAGATCGGCCTGAAGCTTCTTTGCCTCGGGGAACTTCGCGAGCTTGGCCTTCAGCAGCTCCTGGTGCTTCTTCTCGGCCTCGTCGACGGCGGCGCGGGCGGCGGCGGCGGCCGGGTCGTCCTCGGGCGCCTTCTTCCGGGCCTCATCGAAGGCGCGCCGCGCCTCCTCGTGGGCCTTCGCCTCGGGCAACGCCTTGGCCTTTTCCGCGAGCGCCTTCTCGGCCGCCGCGAGCGCGGCGGTCGCGTCGGCAACGGCCTGCTGCTCCGGCAGGGCCTTCACCTTCGCCTCCAGGTCGCGCCGGGCGGCGTCCATCGCCGCCTTGGCGTCCTCGGCAGCCTTCGGCGTGACGCCGCGGGCCTTGCGCTCGGCGTCGCGGACGGCGTTCTGCGCTTCGCGAAGCTCCTTATCGGGCCCGAGCTGCCTGAGGAGGTACTCCAGGCGGAACCGCGCCACGGCGCGCCGGCGTTCCATGTCCTCGAGGTCGCCGCGGGTGGTGGCCAGCTCCTTTCGCAGCGTGCTGATCTGCTGGTCCTTCTCCGTCTCGGCCCGGAGGGTATCGGCGAGGGCCTGCTCCGCCACCTCCAGCTTCTTGCGGGCCTCGGCGACGGCGGGGTCGGCGCCGGCGGCGGCGCGGTACGCCGCCTCCGCGTCCTCCAGCGCCTTCTGCTCCGCCTTGAGATCCAGGCTCTTCTTCAACCGGCTCTCCAAGCTGCGAAGCTCGCGCTCGAGGGCGCGTCGCCGGTCCTGGAGCACCTTCTGGTCGGCCTTGAGCGCCTCCAGCTCGCCGGCCGCGGGCGCCGTCGTCGCCGGCGCCTGGGCCAGCAGCGGTAGCGACGCGACCAGGACGCCCAGGGCCGACAACCACGAGTGTCGATTCATGTCAAGCTCTCCGCCGGGGCCCGGCCTTCGTCCCCGCCGCACGGCCCCAACGGCGGCGAGGGAGACAATTCGCCATGGCGTTCCGCACGTCATCGACCAACGCCCGCAACAGCCGGAAGTCTAGCGTGGCGCGGCTCCGCTTGCCAGTGGCGGCTGGGCGGGCGCAGGCTTGACCGCCGGGGCGAACCGGGGCATTGTAGGCGGACGCCCTCGACGGGCCGGCAGGGAGTGGCCGCGGTGATTGCGTTCAGCATCCAGGTCGTGACGCGCGGGGCGGGGGCGTGCACGTTCGAGCTCGGCACGGCGGGACCGACGGCGCTGACGAGCGAGGGGGGCGTGCGCCTGACGGCCTCGGGCGAGGGGCCGCTGAAGGTCGTCATCACGCCGCCGGCGGACGACCGCATCGAGCGGATCGTCTATGCCGTGTCGCTGCCGCTGAGGAACTACCACGAGGTGATCGTCCCCGACACGGGGCGGTCGTACAGCCTCAGCACGCAGCTCGTGGGCTTCTGGGGCTCGCGGCAGGAGTCGCGGGTCAACAACGTCCGGATGCCGCTCTACGTCCTGACCGGGCTGGACCACCGCCCGGCGCTGGCGTTCGGCGTGATCGGCAGGAACTACGAGACGGACTTCGTGGTCCGCGAGCCGGCCCAGCGGCGGGCGCTCGCGGCGTGGATGGGGCGCCTGACGCTCGAGATCCGCCGGGGCACGGAGGACTATCCGGTGCCCGGTTTCGCGCTCGGGGCCGGCGGGTCCGTCACGGAGCACGTGTACGTTCGCGAGGGCCCGGCGCCCGGGCACCCCACGTGGATCGCGACGCTGCGCGATTTCGCCGCCCGGCTCGCGGAGATTGAGGGCCTCCGGCCGCGGACCACGCCCGACAGCCTGCGCCCCTGGTGGTGCTCCTGGACGGACTGGTTCTCAGGCGACGTCACCGCCGAGGTCATCCTCGCGAACGTCCGCGAGGGCCTGAAGCTCGGCATCCGCAACTTCGTCATCGACGACGGCTGGTTCGGGCCGGGCCTCGACAGCGACTTCGACGTGGACCTCAACATCGGCGACTGGCGCGAGGACACCGCCAAGATCGCCGACCTCGCCGCGCTGGTCGAGCAGATTCATGCCGAGGGCGGCCGGGCCGTCATCTGGTGCGCCCCGCACGCCGTGGCCCCGCACGCCGAGTGCTTCCCGCGGCGCCGGCCGCTGCTCATCGCCGACGCCTCCGGCGCGCCCATCATGACGCCCAACGGGTTCCACTCGCTGTGCTTCATGTGCCCGGAGGCCCGCGAAACCATGGCGGACGTCTGCGCCGGTCTCGCCCGACGGTACGGCGCGGACGGCGCCAAGTACGACCTGTTCAACTGCGTCCCCCCCGCCCCCTGCCGCAGCCACGAGCACCCCCACGACACCCCCTCGATGATCGAGGGCCTCGCGCGGACGCTCCGGCTGATCGACGAGCGGACGCGGGCCGTGCGCGGGGACTACATCACCGAGCTGAAGCAGAACTACGCCACGCCCTATCTGTACGGCTGCGGCACGTGCGTCCGGGCGGGCGACACGCCGTACAACCCGGAGGGCAACTTCCTGCGGACGGCGTACATCGCGGCCTACACACCGTACGCCCTGAACGACTACCAGACCGTCACCGCCGGTGACCGCCCCGCCGACGCGGCGGCGATGGTGGTGAAGATGCTCGCCGCGGGCATTCCGGCGTACTCGATGGACCTGCCCGCCCTGCCCGAGGAGCACAAGCGGCGGCTGCGCTTCCTGCACGCGTGGTACGAGCGGCACCTGGCGGGCTTCCACGCGCCCCGCGTGCCGCTGGATGCCGACCTGCGCGTGTGGCTCGTGCCCGGCCTGCGGACCGACCTCTACTTCCTGCTCGACGGCGAGAGCCGCCTGGCGCTCGCCGAGCTGAAGCCCAGCGAGATCGCCGTCGGCACGTTCGCCGGGCGGATCGACCTGGCGCTGCCCGCCGAGGCGCAAGTGGCCGTCGAGGTCGCCGGCCCCGACGGCACCGTGCGGCGCGAGAGCCACGCCCGCGCCCGCCGTCTGGCCGTCGCCGCCGCCCCGGGAGACATCGTGCGCCTCAGCTTCGGCGATTGACGCCCCCCCGCCAACCAGGAGAACGCCCATGCCTGCCGGCCGGCCACCCAACGTGCTGTTTCTGTTCACCGACGACCAGCGGTTCGACACGGTCGCGGCCCTGGGCAATCCGCACATCCGCACGCCCGCGCTCGACCGCCTTTGCGCCGAGGGCACGGCGTTCACGCGCGCCCACATCATGGGCGGCTCGTGCCCGGCCGTCTGCATGCCCAGCCGTGCCATGCTCCACACCGGCCGGAGTCTCTTCCACATCGACCAACAGGGACAGCAGATCCCCGCCGGGCACGTGACGCTCGGGGAGTGCTTCCGCGAGGCGGGCTACGAGACGTTCGGGACGGGCAAGTGGCACAACGGCACGGCCTCGTTCGCGCGGTCGTTCTCGGCGGGGGCGGAGATCTTCTTCGGCGGGATGGCCGACCACTGGAACGTCCCCGCCTGCGACTTCGACCCCGCCGGACGGTACGAGCAGCGGCCCTACTGCGTCGATCCGTGGCGCAGCAACGAGGTCCGCTACCGCCATTGCGACCACGTCACGGCGGGGCGGCACTCGAGCGACCTGCTGAGCGACGCGGCGGCGGGGTTCCTCCGCGACCATGGCGGCAGGAAGCCCTTCTTCATGTACGTGTCGTTCCTGGCCCCGCACGACCCGCGGACGATGCCGCAGGAGTACCTCGACCTGTACCCGCCGGAGCAGGTCCCGCTGCCGGCGAACTTCCTGCCGGAGCACCCGTTCGACAACGGCGAGCTTCGCATCCGCGACGAGATGCTGGCGGGCTTCCCGCGCGGCGAGCGGGAGATCCGCCGCCACCTCGCCGAGTACTACGCGATGATCACCCACGCCGACGCCGCCGTCGGGCGCATCCTCGAGGCGCTGCGGGCCTGCGGCGAGTACGAGCGGACGATCATCGTTTTCGCCGGCGACAACGGCCTGGCCATCGGGCGCCACGGGCTGATGGGCAAGCAGAACCTCTACGAGCACAGCGTCCGCGTGCCCCTGATCCTCGCCGGGCCGGGCGTGCCCGCCGGGCAGACGCGCGACACCTACGGCTACCTGTTCGACGTCTTCCCCACGCTGTGCGAGCTGACGGGCGTGGCGGTGCCGGATTCCGTCGAGGGGCGCAGCCTCGCGCCCGCGCTGGCCGACGCCGGCTGCCGCGTGCGCGACGGGGTCCACCTTGCCTACCGCCACTGCCAGCGGGGCGTGAAGGACGGCCGCTGGAAGCTCATCGAGTACGTCGTGGAGGGGCGGCGCACGACGCAACTGTTCGACCTGGCGGCGGACCCGCTCGAGATGACCAGCCTTGCGGGGGAGCCGGCCTGCGCCGGGCACCTCGCCCGCCTGCGGCAGGAGCTGGCCCGCTGGGTGGACGACCTCGGCGACGGCGGGGCGTTCTGGGAGGCGTGGAAAGGCTAGGCGGCTAGCGCGAGGCGAGGGCCCGCCCCACATCGCGGCGGAACTGCCCCACCAGGTACTGGTGGAACAGGGCCCCGGGGCAGGCGGTGGCGGCATTCGGGGCATCGCAATGCCCGATGACGTTCTCCGGCGAAATGTCGTACTCGACCATCAGACGCCACACCAGTTTCCACAGCGACGCCATCTGGGCCGACGTGGGCATGTGCCGCTCGAAGTTGCCCACCAGGCAGATGCCGATCCCGTGCTCGTTGTACGCGTTGCCCGGCGTGCCGCCGCAGTGGGCGCCGTGCTTCTGGGCGACCCAGCGCGGGCCGACCTCCACGTGCCCGTCCGGCCCGCCGTGCCCGTTGGTGATCACGAAGTGGTACCCCAGCTCGTCCCAGCCGCGGGCGCGGTGCTCCGCGTCGAACTGGGCGGCGTTGCCCCAGTCGCTGGCGCTGTGGTGCACCACGATGTAGCGCCACCGGTGCGGCGGGGCGCCGGTCGCGGGGCGCGGCGCGGGCTTGCCGCGGGGCTGCGCCTCTGCCCGCTCTGGCGCCCGTTGCGATCGCGAGGGGGCGGGCGCCGCGCCGATCAGCGAGTGCATCGGCAGCGCGCTCAGGCCCCGCCCGCCGGGCTGCCCACAGCCCGCGAGCCATCCCGCGGCCAGTGCCGCAAGGACCGGTGCCGTCACTTTCGGCGAACTCATCGTCATTCCGGTGCTCTCCGTTCGGCCTCCGCGACCGAGGCAGCGCCGTCCGCCGCGAGCGTGCGAAGGTGTTGCCGCAAGGCGGCGAACGACGGATGGACCTGCACGCCGGGCGCGTCGGACGGGGCGGGGCCGTCGGCGACCAGGTGCACGGGGACCCCCCGGCGCGCGAGGTCGGCGGCCGCGGCGGCGTCGTGGGTGATCACGTTCGGCAGGTGGTCAAGCCGGCGACGGGGGTCGCGCCGAAGCGTCCAGGCTACGCGGGCCGGTGCGCCCGGCTCGCCGTCCCCGCCGACAGACATCAGCACCGGCATCTGCGGGAACTCACGCCGCACGCGCCGCCGGACCCGGGGGTATTGCTCGACCTCGCCGGCATGCCAGAGGGCCGTCTCGCCCCGCGACCGAAGCTCCGCCACGCACTCGCGCAGCCCCTCGCGCCATTGGCCGCCGGGACCCACCGCGGCGGCCGCGTCCACCAGCCACACCTCAACGCCCGGCGAGGCCACACGCAGCTCGGCCACCACGCACTGGAACGCGTGCGGGCCGTACGGGTTGCCGATGACGCGGACGGCGTTCGCCCCGGCCCGCGGCGACGGGCACGCCGGATGCGCCCTGCCGCCGGCCGCGGGGACGAC
>CAZMDT010000109.1:0-9299 GCA_964564965.1 uncultured Planctomycetaceae bacterium
GTTTGCTTTGCCTGGATGGCAATCGCTCCTTCCTGACCTCGTTTTTCACCGACGTTTCGTCGGAGATGATCTACCCCCTCCTGCCGGTGTTCATCGCCGGGCTGGTCCGCGCCGCGCACCCCGACGCCGGCGTCGAGCAGATCCTCGCGATCGCGGCCATCTACGTTGGCACCATGGACGGCCTCGCCGATACCACCGCCAGCCTGCTGAAGATCTTCGCCGGGCGGATCAGCGACGCCCTGGGCAAGCGGAAGGCGCTGGTCGCCGTGGGCTACGGCATCTCGACGGTGGCCCGCCCGGTGATGGCGCTGGCGGGCGCGGCGTGGCAGGTGGTGGGCCTGCGGGTGGCCGACCGCGTGGGCAAGGGCGTCCGCACCTCGCCGCGCGACGCCCTCATCTCCGACGCCGTCGACGGAAGCATCCGCGGGCTGGCCTTCAGCTTCCACCGCGTGATGGATCACACCGGCGCCATCCTCGGGCCCCTCGCCGGCATCGCCGTGCTCTACGCCTTCCTCGGGCAGGTGCTGTGGAAGACAACGGCGAACGTGGCCGGGGCCGAGGAGATGTCCGCCCTTCGGTGGCTCTTCGCCATTGCATTCATTCCCGGCCTCGTGGCGATGGCCATTATCTTCGGCAAGGTCCGTGAGATCGCCCCGAAGCCCGCCGAGCGCGAAAGCGCACAGGCCCGGCCATCGGCCTGGCGGCGGCTGCCGCGGCGGTTCTACGCCTACATCGGCATCGTCGCGCTTTTCTCGCTGGGCAACAGCTCGGACCTGTTCCTGCTGCTCTATGGGCAGAAGCTCTTCGGCTACGGCCTCGGCACCATCATCGGCCTGTGGGTGCTGCTGCACGTCAGCAAGATCGTCTTCAGTTTTCCCGGCGGGATACTCTCGGACCGGCTCGGCCGGCGGCCGATGATCGTCGCCGGATGGAGCATCTACGCCCTCGTGTACGTGGCGATGGCGGGGCTTGGGGGCGGCGCGGGCGGCACGGCCTGGCCGGCGTGGACCTTCTGGGCGCTCGTCGCGGCCTACGGGGCCTACTACGGCATGACGGAGGGCGCGGAGAAGGCCCTGGTAGCGGACTTCAGCCCCAGCGAGCATCGCGGCACGGCCTATGGCATCTACCACGGGGCCGAGGGCCTCGCCAAGCTGCCCGCCAGCCTGATGTTCGGCGTGTTCTGGCTGGCCGTGGGGCCGCAGGTTGCGTTCGGCATCGGCGCGGCCCTCGCCGCTGCCGCCGTCGTTTCGCTGGCGATTCTGCTCTCAACCGCCCGGCGATAACCGACCGGTCCTCTCGCTCCTTCAGGTGGCATCGACCGGGAGCGAGCGGGCCGTCTGCTGTGGAGTCAGTGATGCCCGCTCACTGCCGTTCGCGGCGGGTTCGCATTGCCGATTCCCCGTTTCCGGGTGCCCCCGAGTTCGCCGTTCCGTGTTCGGTGTTGGCGGTTCGTCGTGTCTCCCCGCATCCCGATCCCCCGCGTGCCGCCCCGCTTGCGAAGCCCGGCCCGGAGGGTTAGGCTTTGGCACCGCGCCCGCGGCGGCGGAAGCCTCGCAGCCGCGCGCTCAACAGTACCTCGTGGGAGAGCAAGAGATGATCCAGGATCCATTCAGCCTGTCGGGGAAGGTGGCCTTCGTGACCGGGGCGGGCCAGGGGCTCGGGCGCGAGTTCGCCCGGTCGCTCGCCAACGCCGGCGCCGACGTGGTGATCGCGGAGATCAACCCGGAGACCGGCCCGGACGCCGCCGCCGAGGTCGAGGGCATGGGCCGAAAGGCCCTCGCCATCGAGACCGACGTCACCGACTTCGACAGCGTCCAGAACGCCGTCACGCAGGCCGTCGAGGCGTTCGGCAAGATCGACGTGCTCGTCAACAACGCCGGCATCACCATCTGGGGCGAGGCCGAGTCCGCCCCCCTGGACGACTGGCACAAGGTCATCAACGTCAACTACAACGGGCTCTACTACTGCTGCCGCGCCGTCGGGCAGGTCATGATCCGCCAGCAGGCCGGGGCGATCATCAACATCGCCTCGATGTCCGGCGTCATCGTCAACGTGCCGCAGTGCCAGGCGTCGTACAACTCCACCAAGGCCGCCGTCATCCAACTCACCAAGTCGCTGGCCGTGGAATGGGCCAGGCACGGCATCCGCGTGAACGCGGTCTCGCCGGGGTTCATGGACACGCCGATGGCGCGGCCGTATTTCGAGTCGCCCGAGTACGGCGGGATGTGGATGGAGCGCGTGCCGATGGGCCGGCCCGGTCGGCCTGAGGAGCTGGGACCGCTCGTGGTGTTCCTCGCCGGCGAGGGGGCGAGCTACATGACGGGGGCGAACATCGTGGTCGACGGCGGGTACACGTGCGAGTGAGCCGGCCGCGCGGGCTGAGCGGTCGCGGCGGGGCCACTGCCGGAGGTGGGACTCGAACCCACACAGCCCGAAGGCCACGGGATTTTGAATCCCGCGCGTCTGCCGATTCCGCCACTCCGGCCGGCGAGGTGACCTAAGCTACGGCATGCCGGGCGGCAGGTCAACGTCGCCGGAGCCCGCCCGCGGCGCCGCGGGCGGCGCCGCCGGCCGACGGGCCCGCAGCCGCTAGCGGCCGCCGTCGACAACCTCCACGCGAAGCCCCGCCCTGATTTCACCGCCCGGCCTGGCGATGACTTCGTCGTTGGCCTGCAGGCCGGCGGTAATCTGCGCCCGGTCGTCCGTCATCAGCCCCAGCGCCACATTCGTCAGAGCCACCTCACCGTCGCGGACGACGAACACCCGCCAGCCGCCGTCGGTCCCGCGGAACAGAGCCGTCCGCGGAATCGTCAAGGCGCCGCGCGCCTCGTCGTGGTAGATCCGCACGTGCACGCGGAAGCCCACCCCCAGGCGCGGCGGGCGCTTCAGCAGTCTCACGGCCACGTTCACCCGCTGCTGCTCCACGCCGAGCGAGCTGATTTTCTCGAAGCCGGCGGGGTACACCCGGCGCACCTTTCCCGCCACCGCCTCGCCGCCGATCGCGTCGCCGTAGACCTCCACGGCGTCGTCTTCGGAAAGGCGCGTCGCCCGCTCGGTGAGAACTTCGGCGATGACCTCCATGTCGTCCAGGCGCCCGAGCGTCAGCAGCGGCGTGCCCGCCCGCAGGAACTGCCGCCGCGTCTGGTGCCGCTCGAGGACGACGCCGTCGACGGGGCTGGTGATCTCGGCGCGGGCGAGGTTGCGTTTGGCGATGGCGAGGTCGGCTTCCGCCTCCTCGATCTGCCGCTGATACTCCTGGCGGTCGTAGGACTTGAGGTCGCGGTAGTCGGCCACGAAGGTGGGCCAGATGTGGCTGATGGCGGCGATGGCCTTGACGGCGGCGAGCTCGAAGGCGTCGCTGCTCTGCTCGGCGGAGGCCCGGCGCGCGTCCATTTCGGCCTTGCGCAGCTCGATCTCCGTGGCGGCGCCACTGTCGGCGGCTTCCTTCATGCGCTTCAGCTCGAGTTCGGCGTAATCGGCGACGGCCTTGGCGGCCTCGACCTTCTTCTCGCCGGCCTGGACGGCCTTGCCGACGGCGATCACCATCGCGTTGGCCTCCACGAGCATGCTGTCCTCCAGGCGGTTGTCCTTGGACTTGCTGATGCGCGTGTTGAGGACGGCGATGCGTTTCTCGATCTGGCGGACGCGGTCGGCGAGGTCCTCGGTGTCGAGACGGGCGACGACGCCCTTGGCCTTGACGGCATCGCCCTCGCGCAGGGCGATCGGCTCGAGCCAGCCGTCGATCGGCATGGAGATGAGGAAGTCGCGCGGCAGCTGGGTGACGGCCTGCTCGTCCACGAAGGCCCGCAGGTCCTCGGTGCGCGGCTTGACCACGGTGACCGTGGCGCCGGGCTGAAGGCGTCGCACGAGGACGACGGCGGCGACGGCGACAACAACGGCGGCCAGGACCACCCAACGCCAGTATCGTCTGTTTCGCTTTCCCATGCTGCGAGTCCTATTCCTGAACCTTGATGGCGTCGGCCCAGTTGGTTCTGCGAACCTGTCGGAGCACGACGAGCTGCGCGACGAGCACGAAGGCCGCGGAGGCGGCCAGGGCCGCGAGCACGGTGCCCGGGCGGATGATGACGGGCATGCGGTAGACCTCGGTGTCGTAGGCGGCGGCGAGCACGTGCACGAGCACCCAGCTCAGCGGCACGGCGATCAGCATGCCGATGCCGGCCACCAGCACGCTCTCGCGGAAGAAGATGCCGGCGATCTGCCGCGGGCGGTAGCCCATCACGTGGAGGGTGGCGACCTCGCGACGGCGGTCGGCCAGCTCGATCAGCGAGGCGTTGATCGTCGCGCCGAAGGCGATCACCCCCGCGAACAGCACCGTGATGCCGAGCGTGGCGGCCATGCTCTTCACGAACGTCTGCTCGATGTTGGCCTTCGCCTGCCGGCGGACGCTGAGCCCCTGGGCGTTCGGCAGGCGCTTCAGGGCGCGATAGAACCGCTCGGTGTCCGAAGGGTCTACCGTCGTCTGGATGGCGTTCATCGCGAGTGACTCGCCCACGAGGCCGCTGAGGTAGTCGATGTCGGCGTAGCAGGCTAGGCCGAAGTAGCTCTCGACGACGGAGGCCACGGGCACGCGTTGCGTGGCCCGCCGCCCGCGGACGGGGGTCAGCAGGACATGCCCGCCGAGGCCGACGTTCAGCACCTCGGCGAGCTTGCGCGACATGACCAGCCCCGCGGGGGGAATGTCGATCGCCTGCCCGTCCGCGCCGATGGGGGTCGTCAGGCGGTGGCGCTTCGACAGCCCCGTGACGGAGACGCGCCGGCGCGCCGGCCCGTTCTGAAGCGTGCACACCAGGCCGAGGACCGGCTCGGCACGGTCCACCCCGGGCAGCGCCGCCGCCTCGCGCAGGGCCGCCAGCGACGCCTCGTCGCGCATGCCGATGTCCGCGTCGCTGTGCAGGACGCGCTCGAACTGCGAATCGACCATGCGCTCGGCCGAGTCGTACATCATCAGCGTCGCGAGAATGATCGTCGTGGCGAGCGCCGCCGCCACGATCCCCGTCAGCGTCCGCCCGCGGTTGCGGAAGAGGTTGCGGACGGCCAGGTGGGTGCGGAAGCCCAGCCGCCGCCACAGCCAGGCCCATCGCTCGAGGAGGACGCGCCCCCCGGCGGCGGGCGGGCGCGGGCGCATCGCCTGCGCCGGCGACAGCCGCAGCACCGCCAGCGCCCCACGCACCGTGCCCCCCACCGCGAACACGACGCTCACGCCAAGACCCACGATGAACAGGTCCACGTTCAGGCGCCCCACGTACGCGGGGAACTGGAAGAAGTCTTTGTAGAGATCGAGCATGCCGCTGGCGAGCCACAGGCCGATGCCGATGCCCGCCGCACCGCCGGCCAGGCCGACCGCGAGCCCGAACGACAGCAGGTGCGCGGTGAGCGCCGCGTTGCTGTGGCCGATGGCCTTGAGGGCGCCGAGGACGGTGCGCTGCTGCTGGGCGAGGCGGTTCATGGCAACGTTCAGGACGAGCGCCGCCACGACCAGGAAGATGCCGGGCAGGACTGTGGCGGAGACGCCGAGGCCTTCGATCTCATCGGACAGGAAGCGGTGCGACGCCTGGCGCTCGCGCGGCGTGGCGGCGACGACGCCGTAGGCGTCGAGGCGGCGGGCAATGCGGTCGAGCAGGCGATCCACATCGACCTCGGCGCCGGCGGCGAGGCGCCCGATGACCTGGTTGCAGGAATCGCGGAAGCCCAGCGCCTCCTGGGCGTAGCGCTGCTTGACGAACAGCACCCCGAAGCGCGCCGGGTCGGGGACGAAGTCGCCCTCCCCGCGGACCATGTAGACGTACTCGGGGCTGAGCGCCGTGCCCACCACCACGAACGACTCCCGCTTGCGGTTCAGGATGATCGCCACGCGGTCCCCCGGCGCCAGCCCGCGGGCCTCGGCGAACGGCGCCGCGAGGATCACCTCCTCGTCGCGCGTCGCCGAGAAGCCCGGCCCGCTCAGGAGGCGGATGGCGTTGAGCGTCCGCCCGGCGTCCTCGACGGGGAGGGAGATCAGACGCCCGCTGACGGGCTGGACCTCGTGCGGGAGGTCGAGGATGACGTCGAAGACGACCCGCCCCTGGACCTCGCCGACGCCGTCGAGGCGGGCGAGCGCCTCGACCGCCGACAGCGGCGCCTTCTTCAGGTCCACCCAGAAATCCGCGAACCGGCAGTCGGCGTAATAGGCCTTCTGGCTCGCCTCGAGCGTCCGCTGCGCCGACGCCATGCCGATGTACGCCCCCGTGCCCACGGCGATGATCGCCACCGCCGCCAGCAGCGTGCCGGCGTGCCCCAGCAGGTCGCGACCCAGCTTTCGTGCGAGCATGCCCATGGCGCCGCCCTACCAGCTCACCTCCCCCGCCGGAATCGGGTGCGCGTTCGAGGTCGTCTCCGTCACGCGCCCGCTCACCAGGTGAACGCTCCGGTCCGCGATCGCCGCGATCGCCAGGTTGTGGGTGATCAGCACGACGGTCAGGCCGCCGTCGCGGTTGAGACGCTGAAGGACGCCCAGCACCTGGCGCGCCATCTCCAGGTCGAGCGCGCCGGTGGGCTCGTCGGCGAGCAGCAGCTCCGGGCGCTTCGCCAGCGCCCGCGCGATTGACACGCGCTGCTGCTCCCCGCCGGACAGCTGCGCCGGGAAGTGCCCGGCCCGGTCGGCGAGCCCCACCATCTCCAGCGCCGCGTCCGCCTCGAGCGGATCGTCCACGAGCTCCGCCGCCGACAGGACGTTCTCGTACGCCGTCAGCGTGGGCACCAGGTTGTAGAACTGGAAAATGAACCCCACGCGCTGGCGGCGGTAGGCCGTCAGGCCGCCGTCATCCAGCCCCGACAGCTCCGTCTGGGCGAACCACACTCGTCCCGCCGTCGGGCGGTCGATGCCCCCGATCACGTTCAGCAGCGTGCTCTTGCCCGACCCCGACGGGCCGAGCACCACCAGCACCTCGCCCCGCTCGACGGTCATCGAGACCTCACGAAGGGCGGGCACGCTGACGTCGCCCATGGTGAAGGTCCGGCTGACGCCTTCGAGCCGGACCAGCGCCCGGCCGTTCGCTGTCGCCATCTCAGGCATGAGCGTCTCTCCCGCAGCCGCGCCGGCAGCCGGGAACACCCCGCCCGGGCGCCTCGTCCTTCTGTCGCCCTGCCGGCCCGCCGGGTTCACCGCAGACACCGCCGAACAAACACTTCAGCTTAGCGGCCGGCACGCCTCGTCTCCAGGCCCGGGCTCGTTGGGGACGAGGCGACGAGACAGCCTGCCGGCACAGTGTCTTTCCCGCGCCGCCGGCCCGCGGGGAGCCCGGGCTAGACGGTCTGGACCTCCGTGGCCAGCAGCGGCGTTCCGATCTGCCGGGCCACGAGGTCGGCCAGCGGGCGGAGTGCGGCGACCGTCTCGTGCTCCTCCGGCGCCTCGGCGCCCCCGCGCGTGCTGACGAAGCTGCGGGCCATCGTGTCCGTCGTCCCGCCGTGCCGGAGCGTGAGGACCGCCCAGCACGACGGCGTGGCCGAAGTCGCCGCCGACCCCGTCATCAGGACCAGGCGGACGCCCTCGACCTCCGCGAACGGGATGGTCGCGATGAGATGCCCCGCGGGCCGCTCGACCTCGACGATCCGGCGTCGGGTGTCGATGCGGTAGAGCGAGCCGCGCAGGAACCGCCGGCCGAACCACAGGACCAGCGCCGCCGCGACGGCAATCACGGGCCAGGCGAAGGCGCGTGTGGTCGGGTGGACGTTGATGGTCATGACGGCGCCGAAGGCGAGGGCGACGGCCGCCATGATCGCGGCCCAGCCGGCATCGCTGTTGCGGCGGCGGCCGATCTCGAGGACGCGCCCGGGCTCGACCTCGCGAGCGAAGTGCCAGAACGAGAAGTTCGCCGTGTCGAACGGGTCCGGCGGGGCCTGGGGGCCTTCGGGGTCGCGGTCGCGCACGTTGGAATCCCTGACGCCCGCTGCTCAGGCAAGCCCGGTGCGGGGGCCCTTCCGGGGCTCATTCCTGGCGAGGGGCTCTCCGGCCGGGGCGTCTCGGCCCCGGCGGGGCTATTCCGCGGAAGGCGCTGCCGGCAGCGAGACGACGATGTCCACGGGCGTGCCGGGGCGCCCGACGTGCTTGCCGCCGGGGGCTTCGATCCACAGGTCGCAGGCTCGGTACCGGAGGGTATCCCTGCCCTTGAGCTTGCCGTGGAGGGCGGCCCGGACCTGCTCATGCGGCCCGCGCGCCACGACGGTCCGGATGCGGTCGCCCGCCTCGGCCAGCAGGAGGTCGGCATCCGCAGGCTTCTGGCCTCCAGCCGCCGGGGCGGCTTTGGCGAGTGCGGCGTACTTGTCGAACGCATCCACCAAGGCCGGCAGATGCCCCGCCGCCGCGGCCGGCAGCTCGCACAGCCTGCCCAGCAGGGCCGGGCGATAGGCCAGCGGCCCGACCCGCCAGTTGCCCGTCTCGCAGCAGTCGAGCCGATCATTGAGGACCAGCCGGCTGAGCCGCCGCCGGGCCTGCTCGAGTGCCGCCTCGCCGGCGGCCCGCCCGGGGCCGGTGTGAGCCGGGTGGGCGAGGACCACCTGCTCAAGCTGCGGCAGTGACTGCTGGAGAATAGCCTCGCGTGCCTTCTGGTCCGCGGGGTCCCGCAGTTGGAGCACGGCCTTGGATGCCGCCCCGAACACCCGCTGCAGGCCGCGGTCCATCGCCGCCGACGCCGCCGCCAGGTCGACGTCCGGCGCCAGGCGCTGCTCGTCGGGCGCCGAAGGGACGGGACGCGTCCGGTCGACGTCGGCCGGCGGGTAGAAGTCGTACCGCGCGCCTCCCCCGGGGGCCCCGGCGGCGTCCCGCGTGAGCAGCAGCATGCGCCCCACGAGGAGATGGTCCCAGGCCGCCGCGTCGGGCGAGACGGGCTCCTCGCGGGCGCCCGACGGCTTCGGCGAGGGCGCGCCCACGGCCTCGGCCGGATAGTCCAGCCAGACGTAGTAGCGCCGGAGCTTCAGGAAAGGCTCCCGTTCGATAAGGGCGGGATGGATCGCCTCCGGCGAGGCGCCCGGAGGGCGGCCGACCTGCGTGCCACCCTCGCAGGCATCCACCGACAGAAGGTCGCGGACGATCTTCTCGGCCTGCCTGGCGAGGGCCCGGCCGGTGGCGCTGCGGTCCAACCCGGTCGCGCGCCGCAGGACCACCGAATACCGGTTCACCGACACGATCTCCGGCACGTCCAGCGCTGTCCCCGTCCACGACAGCCGCTGCCAAGGCGACAGCACGTAGGCGGCCGCCGGCTTTTCGGCGTCGTTGCGGGTGAACTCGACGGCAACGACGGCGC
>CAZMDT010000110.1:0-9226 GCA_964564965.1 uncultured Planctomycetaceae bacterium
ACTTGCGATTCCCGCGATGGAGGCGGAAGAAGCAGCGGCGGCCGAAGATGAAGTCGATATGTTCTCTTCGGATGCGGCTACGCAGGTGTACAGCACCAAGGACATCCTGGCGGCGGCTCAGGGCGAAGCCGCCGATGAGTCGCTTGTGGCCGAGGCGGGCGAAGTCAGAATGGATGAGAATGTCGTTGACAAAATCGATGACGAACTTGCTGTGCAGGCTGACGGTGAGGAGATCGATCTCGTGGCCTGGGCGGCCGGGCCGGACCGCGTGCGCCTCAGGCGCGGCGGCGGCGAGGTCGAGTTCGACCAGGCCGGCGGGGCGGGCAAGCCCATCCGCTACCGGGTGGTCTCGGGGGGCGATCCGCTCGGCTGGAAGGGCGCCGTGCCGGAGGGGGCGCTCAACGGCGAGCCGGCCTCTCCGTCCGACTGGTTCGGCTGGACCGCCGCCACGGGCTACCCCGACCTGCCGGCGCAGATCTTGGCGTACTTCCGGGCGCGTCGCGCGGGCGACATCGCGGTCTTCGCGGCCGACGGGTGGGACCTGAACTGCCGCCACAACGCCGGGCACGGGGGGGTATCGCCCGGCGATCTTCATGTGCCGCTGCTGATCGCCGGGCCGGGCGTGCCGAAGCAGCGCGTCCGCTCGGCCAGAACGGTCGACCTGATGCCGACGCTCCTGCGGCTGCTGGGGCGGCCCGTGCCGGCGGGCGTCGATGGGCGGAGTCTCCTCGGCGCTCGGGCCCCCGTGAGCGTGCCGGCGCCTCAGCCGAAGCGGCCCCGCCTGGCCGCCCTCGCCGTGCGGTGACGGCATCGCCCGGCGGCCGCGCCGCGCGCGGTCAGGGCTCGGGGCGGGGCGCCTCCGCCGGCTCAACGTGGACGATCACCTGGACGACTGAGGGGTCGGCCTCGACGATTCGCTTCCGGACGGCCTTCGCGATGTCGTGCCCCTCCCGAACGCTCAACTCGCCGTCCACCTGCACGTGCACGTCCATCTCGACCTTGCCGCCGACCTGGCGCGCGCGGACGGCGTGATGGGTTCTCACGCCGCGCGTGCCGGCGACGGCGTCTTCGATGGCCGCCATCGTCGCCGCCTCGGGCGCGCGGTCGATCAGCTCTTCCGCCGACCCGGCCATGATGCGGATCGCCATCACGACGATGAAGGTCGACAGCACGATCGCCGTCAGCGGGTCGAGGAACCACCAGCCGGCCCCGCCGACGAGGATGCCGGCGAGCCCCGCGGCCGCCGCCACCGACGAGAACGCGTCGCTGCGATGGTGCCACGCGTTCGCCACCAGCGACCGGTCCTGCGTCCGCCGCCCGACCGCGCGAGTGATGCGGAAGAGGGCCTCCTTGGCGGGGATCGACACGATCGCCGCCAGCAGCGGAACGAGGGGGCGAACCGGCTGGTCGGCATGCCCGTCCAGGTGCGCGTGGATGGCGTCGATGGCACCATAGGCGATGTACCCCGCCGCCAGCAGAAGGAAGCCGCCCACGAACAGAGCCACCAGCGTGCTGACACGCCCATGTCCGTAATGGTGGTCCCCGTCGGCGGGCTTGCCCGACGCCCGCAGCCCCGCCAGCACCGCCACGTCGGTTACCAGGTCGGACAGACTGTGGAGTCCGTCGGCGAGGATGGTCTGGCTGAAGAACAGGACGCCCGCGGCGATCTTGGCCGCCGAGAGCGAGGCGTTCGCCACGAGGCTGAGGACCGTGACGCCCCGCGCGGACAACCCCCCGCCGGGGCCGTCCGCCGCGCCGTCGATGGGCTGCTCGTCGCTCAATAGCGAACTCCAAACGACCTGAATTCACCCGTTGCCGCGCCCGCCCGCTGCTCCTGCCCGCGGATGCAGCCGCGCATCGAGTCCGAAAGCTCATCGAGGAAGGCGTCGATCTCGCCCGCCTCGCCTTCGACGAGGCACTCGACGCGGCCGTCGGGGAGGTTCCGGACGTACCCGGTCACGTCGCGCCCCGCCGCCGCACGGCAGGCGGTGAACCGGAAGCCCACGCCCTGAACCTGCCCGGAGAAATGGACGATTCGCTGTTCGGCCGGCATCGTCGCCTTGCCCTCGATACGGCGATTGTAAGCCCGGCGCCGCGCCGGTACAACAGGTGCCGCTCGCCCGGGCACACATGGTCAGCAAGGTTGTCATTCCGGTCGCGGGGCGGGGCACGCGGCTGCTGCCGCTGACGGCGGCCGTGCCCAAGGCGCTCCTGCCGCTCGTCGACGCCGCGGGCCGGGTCCGCTGCGTGCTGCACTGGGTCCTCGCCGAGGCGGCGTCGGCCGGGCTGCGGCAGGCCGCCATCGTCGTCTCCCCCGGGCAGCAGGAGATGCTCGATCGCTACATCGACGCGGCGCGCCGCGCGGGCGCCGCCGACCTGCCGGACGACATCCACTACATCCGCCAGCCGGAGCCGCGGGGCTTCGGCGATGCCGTGCTCCGGGCCGCCCCCTTCGCCGAGGACGATGCCGCCGGTTTTCTGCTGCTGCTCGGGGACCACGTGCATCAGGCGGCGCCGGGCGCGCCGCCGTGCGCCGCGCAGGTGGTGGAGGCGTTCGCGAAGTGCGGAGGCGCCGCGATGGTGGGCATGCAGGTCGTCGGGCCGGAGCAGCTCGCGCGCGTCGGCGTGGCGGGCGGCGAGCCCCTCGAAGGAGGCGTGTATCGCTGCACGGACCTCATCGAGAAGCCCGACCTCGCCACCGCCCGCCAGCGCCTGAGGACGCCCGGGCTGCCGGCGGACCACTTCCTCGCCCACGGCGGCATCTACGCCTTCTCGCCGGAGATCTTCGACTGCCTCCGGCGTCTCCGCGCCGACGAGGGCCGACCGGCTGCGGAGACCCAACTGACCGACGCCCAGCGGACGCTCCTCGGGCGCCGCCCGGGCGACTACCACCTGCTCCCCCTTGCCGGGCGGGCCTGGGACACGGGCACGCCGGCGGGCTACGCGGCGACGTTCGCGGCCCTCGCCGCCGGGTGAGGCCTTCGGCGTCCGCCGAATCCCCTGCGCCGTGTTGTGCGAACGGCGCGGCCCCGCGTATGATATGCCCCGCCCGCGAGAGGAGAGGCGCGCGATGAAGGTCTGGCTGAACGGGAAGCTCATCGACAGGGATGCCGCGAAGCTGGCGGTGGACGACCACGGCACGCTGTACGGGGACGGCGTGTTCGAGGGCATCCGCGTGTACGGGGGGCACGTCTTCAAGTGCAAGGCGCACCTGGACCGGCTGTTCGACTCGGCGAAGGCGATCCGCCTGGCGATCCCGTACACCCGCCAGGAGCTGGAGGAGGCGATGCACGAGGCCGTCAGGGCCAACCGGGCCGCCGACGGCTACATCCGCCTTGTCATCACGCGCGGGCCGGGCACGCTCGGGCTCAGCCCGTTCAAGTGCCCCTCGCCGAACGTGTTCATCATCACGGACCAGATCGCGCTGTATCCGAAGGAGATGTACGAGCAGGGGATGGCCGTCATCATCGCGAAGACGGTGCGGACGTCGGCGCGGATGGTGCCCCCGTACGTCAAGAGCCTGAACTATCTGAACAACATTCTGGCGAAGATCGAGGCGATCGACGCCGGCGTGGCGGAAGCCATCATGCTCAACGAATCCGGCGACGTCGCCGAGTGCACGGGCGACAACGTCTTCATCGTCAAGGGCGGGAAGGTGCTCACCCCGCCGGCGAGCGCCGGCATCCTGGTGGGCATCACGCGCGGCGTGGTGATGGAACTGGCCGGCAGGCTGGGCATGCCGTTCGTCGAGCAGGACGTGACGGTCGAGGCGCTCCACGCGGCGGACGAATGCTTCCTGACGGGCACGGCCGCCGAGGTCATCTCCGTCACGAAAATCGACGACACGCCGGTGGGCGACGGGAAGGTCGGCCCGGTGACGAAGCGGCTGTTCGCGGCGTTCCGCGAGTACATCGCCTCCGACGACTGGCACGCGTCCGCCCCCGTGGGCGCCTAGGTGCCGGAGCGCTGCCACAGGGCGTACAGCACCACGTTCGCCGCCAGCCGGCGGGCGTCCGCCGTGCTCAGCCCCTGGCAGCCGTACGTCGGATACCCCTCCAGCGGGCACGTCACGCCGTACCGGCTCAGCACCACGGCCAGGCGCCCCTGCATCTCCACGCCCCACAGAATGGGCTGGCGCAGCGCCGGCTTGGCCTGGGCGGCCGCGGGCGAATACGTGACCTGGCGAATATCGCTGCCCACGCCGCCGGCGAACTGCCCGGTGATCAGCGGATGCGCCAGCGGCACCGGCTTGACGGCCGCCGCGCCGAACATCTCCACCAGAAGCGCCCGGGCCGCCTCCAGGAACTCCTCGCTCCCCACGGCCGGATCGACGAACAGCATCCCCCCGTCCTCGAGGTAGGCCCTCAGGTTCTCCCGGGCCTGCGCCGGCAGGTCGGGCCCGGCCGAGCCGGTGAGCCACAGCAGCGGCACGGACTCCTCGGGCTTCTTCGACAGGTCGATGGCGTCGCCCTCCTTGACGGCGAGGCTGACGGCGCTGAGGAGCACGTCGCTGAGCCTGCCGAGGGCCAGCGGGTTGGTCTGCCAGTCGCCGGCGTGCCGGAGGCGGGCCACCGTGACCGTCGCGGCGGCTCGCCCCGCCTGTGGCGGCGGGCCCGAGGCGAACCGCGCCGGCAGGGGCCTGCCGTCCGTGCCGTAGCGGACGAGGTTGCCGAACAGCTCAAACGAGGCGGGGTCCGCGCCCGGCCCCCCCAGCCACGCCGGGCTGAGCGAGGCGACGATGAAGATGCGCGTGCGGCAGTAATCGCCGACGCCGAAGACCTGCGGCCGCGCGTCCGGCGGGATCTCCGAGCGGGCCGTGTAGATGGCGTGCGACCTTTCGAGCGGGCTGCCGTGGTAGTCCGGGAAGATCGCCAGGAGGCGCTCCCGCAGGCGCTGGGCGGCGCCGCCATCGCCCTCGGCCGTCTGGAGCAGGACTGTCCCGCCGTGGCGGACGTAGTGTTCGAGCGTGGCGCCCAGGGCCTCTGGCAGGTCGGCGCCGCGCGGCACGTCGATCACCAGCACCGGCGCCTCGGCGAGCACGTCGGCCGGGGCGTCGGCCGGCACCTGCTGCCACGCCGCCGCCGTGCCCGTCGCCCGCCCGTACCAGGCGACGAGCTGCGCGGCGTCGAGCCAGTCCGCCACTGGCGCCTTGCCGTCGGGTCCCGGCAGCGGCATCCTGTTCAGCAGCACCGGGTGCCGCGCCTGCGACATCGCCAGCAGGGCGAAACACGTCCGGACCACGGGGTCCCAGGCGCCGTCGGCGTCACCGTCCCAGCTTCCGTCCGCCCGCTGCGTGGCCAGCAGGTGCGCCGCGACCTCGGCGTGCCACGCCCGCTTGCCCACGCGCGCCAGGCCGGTGGCGTTGGCCGCACGCCCCAGCGCCCACAGGTAGAACGTCGCCCAGTTCTCGTCCTCCACCCATGCCCACGCCGGGTTGGTCCTCACGGCGTAGTTCTTGGCGAGCCAGTCGGTGCCATTGCTGACGGCCTTCCGCTCCTTGCCGAGCGCGTCCGAAGCCTCGCCGGTGCCGGCCGCCAGCCGCCGCGCGATGATCTGCATGGTGACGACGCCCGCCGCCGTCATGGAGCCGTAGCTGCTGCCGCGGAGACGGAGGGCCGAACCGGTCGGCGGGGTGAACCCCCAGCCGCCGTCGCCGTTCTGGGCGCGCTGCCAGAGGACGCCGGCACGTGACCAGATGGCGGCGGGGACGGGCGCCCCGGCGTCGGCGGCGGCGTCAAGCGCCTGCAGGGCCATCTGCGTGTTGGCGTTGTCCGTCCAGTCGGGGCGCTGGCGCGTGGTGGGGTGCCCGGGCCCGTAGCCCCACCCGCCGAAGCGGTTCTGCTCCTTGGCCAGCCACTCGACGTCGGGCGCGAGCTTGTCAGCGAACGTTGTGCCGGGCAGGCGGGCGTACGCCAGCGCGCGGACGGACCGCGCGAACGTCGTCTGCGGCCAGAGGGCCTCGACGTGCTTGAGCGCCTTGGCGACCGCGGGGCGGTCGGGGGGCTCGCCGGCCGACAACGCCGCCAGAATCACCAGCGACTCCACCCCCGCCGGATACCGCTGTGTGTATCGCGACGGCCACGTGCCGTCGGCGTTCTGCGACTTGTAGAGGTACGCCAGGCCGCGCGCGACCGCGGCATCGACCTGCCGGGCGGAAGGCGCCGTCAGCGGGCCGGAGGGCTTGTCCTTTGGGGCCTGTGCTGCCGCGGGACGGGGCCCCAGCAGGGCGCACGCCAACACGGCGCACACGCCGGCGGCGCGGGCCGGCGGAAAGAGCCGCTGCGGGCGCGCGCGGCCATGACCGGGCATCCGTGCCTTGCCGCGCCGGGAGCCGCGGGCCGGCCGATTCGTCGCTGCCTGCTGGGCCGGAGTCACGCCGCCGCCTTCAGTAGCTGATCGCGTAGAGGAAAAGGTTCAGGGCGAGCCGGCGCCCGTCGTCATCGATGTAGCCGCGGCAGGCGTACGGGCGGTCGCCCTCCAGGGCGCAGCAGAAGTCGTACTTGCTGTAGAGGATGACGGTCCGCCCGTCGATGGTGACGGCCTCGATCGGCGGGTGCGTGGTGCCGCGCCAACTGCCCACGCCTTTGCGCTTGAGCTCCTCGGCGAGGACCTTGCGGTACCGCAGCTCCCCGAGCTTCGTGCCGATCTTGCCCGCGATGACGGGATGGTCCCGCGGCAGCTCGTTCAGGGCCACGGCGTTGCCCGAGGCGTCCTTCGTGCCCTCGGGGTAGAGCTTCCGGACCATCTCGCGGAAGCTCTTGTCGAAGGCATCGCGGCCGCAGCAGCTGCTGGCCACGATCGTGCCGCCGCGCCGAAGGTACAGCCGAAGCCGCTCGATCTCCTGGTCCTTCAGCTCGAAGCTGTGGTGCCCGTTCATGAAGATCACGGGGTACTCGAAGAGCGCCTCGTCGGTGGCGGCGAGGTACTTGTCGCGGGCGACGACGTCGACCTTGGCCTTGTCGCGGAGGAGCAGGGCAAGGTTGACCATGGCGTGGGGGTCGGCGTTGCACTCGCCGTCGTGGATGAGCCGGGCGATGCGGACGGCCCCGCGGGGCATCTCGGCGTGCCGTTGCTTGTCGTCGGTATCGGCGGGGAGCTCCACCGCGTCGAGCTTGTTGGCGAGCTGCTCCCGCCCGGTGGCGTACGCGGCGATGTTCGTTGCCAGCTTGTAGGCGAAGTCCGACCACTTCGGGATGTCCTGAAGCTCCCACAGGCACGACAGCGCCCGCGGGGAGAAGAACACGCTCGTGCGGCATCCCACGTCGATGCCCTGGAGCCCGTAGTTTTCGCCGATGTCGTCCGCGATGGGCTTGAAGTGCTCGTCATAGCGGTAGTAGCTGTCCCAGACGGGGTGCCGCCGCGGGCCGGTGGCGTCGATGTTCCGGACGGGGTACTCCGGCCAGGCCTTCCGCGCGAACGCCCGGAACCCCTCGGCGAACTCCCGCTTGGCGCAGCAGGCCTCGAACAGCAGCGTCCCGCCGGCGCGGACGTATCTGACGAGCTTGTCGCGCTGCTCGTCGGTGAACTCGGGGAACTCGTGCCCCGTGATGAACAGGATCGGGCTGACCCGCAGCTCCTCCACCGGCAGCGCCAGCGATGTCGTCTGCCACGTCGTCCGCTTGCCGAGCTTCTCGCCGATGAAGTCCGTCAGGTTCTCCAGGTCGTGAATGTTGCGGTTCCAGTGCCCCACCCACTGCACCTTCTGGATCAGCACCGGGCGGTTGCCCTTGGCCAGAAACAGCACCGAGAAGCAGGTCTTGAAGAGCTGGTTGCCCCAGTTGCCGTCCAGGCCCTGCGTGGCCACCAGATGGGCGCTCCCCTCGCGGTACCAGTCGTGCAGGCCGAAGTTCCGCTTCCCCGAAACCATCCCCACGCGCTCCATGCCGTAAAGATAGTAGTGGTGCCAGGTGTTGCCGCTCCCGGGGTTGCTCGTCACCGTGAAGTGCTTCGCCATCCACTCCAGGCCCTTGGCCAGGACGACGTTCTGCGTGTACCGGCCGCAGTCCGGGTAGGCGCCGTCGACGAACTCGTGCGGCCCGCCCTCGTGGAGGCGCAGGCCGCAGATGTACAGGCTGGCGATCGCCGCCACCGTCATCGACCCGCGCACGCCGCTCTTGCCGCGATAGCCCCACGCGCCGTCGCCGGTCTGGGTGTTCTCGAAGTGCCCGCGGGAACGCTCCCACACCTCCTTGGGGATCTCGACGTCCTTGTGCGGCGGGCGGGCGTGCAGCCGGGCCGCCTCGTGCAGCCCCAGCAGCGCGAACTGCGTGTTGGAATTGTCTCCCCGCCCGCTGCCGCGATCGGAGGGGTTGCCATAGCCCCACATGCCGTTGTCGTTCTGGGCCTTGGCGAGCCAGTCCGCGGCGGCCAGAACCTGCTGGTGGTAGGTTTCGAGGTCCGGGTTGTCGCCCGCGGCGGCCTCGTAGGCGGCGGCGAAGGCCTGCGCCTTCAGCGACACCACGTACGTCTTGGCGTTCTCCACCTTCGCCAGCGCCGCCAGCCCGCGCGCCACGTCGGGGTCCTCCGGCGGGACGCCCGCGTTGAGCATCGCCAGCAGCGCCAGCGCCGTCACGCCGCCCTTGTGGCCGCCGTGGTCGCGCCAGGTGCCGCCGTTCTGCTGCTGGCGACGTATGTTGGCGAGCCCCTTGCGCACCGCCTCCTTCACCTGGTCGCTGGTGACGTTTTGCCCGAAGGCCTCGCCCGGCGGAAGCAGGGCGGTCACCGACAACACCCCCGCGAGCAGGACGGGCAATGCCTTGTTGGGCGGCGCGTTCATGGCTATGATGCTCCCCGGGCGTCAGGCCAGCCCGACGGCACCCATTATATCGGACGCTCGGCCATATTGAAGGCGGCAGCGTCTGCGACGCTTGGAGCAGGGATGGGCAAGGAAAGCTTCGAGAGCCTGGTCGAGGGCTTCACCCGGCTGCACAAGCTGATGAGCCAGGAGATCGGCAAGGCGATCATCGGTCAGCGCGACGTGCTCGACCAGATGTTCGCCGCCGTCATCTCGCGGGGTCACTGCCTGCTGGTGGGGGTGCCGGGGCTGGCGAAGACGCTGATGGTCTCCTCGATGGCGCGGATCATGGACCTGAGCTTCAAGCGGATCCAGTTCACGCCGGACCTGATGCCCTCGGACATCACCGGCACCAACGTCATCGACGAGACCGAAGGCGGGCGGCGGGAGTTCCGCTTCGTCCGCGGGCCGATCTTCGCGCACATCATCCTC
>CAZMDT010000111.1:0-9212 GCA_964564965.1 uncultured Planctomycetaceae bacterium
GCCGAAGCGCTCGTGCGCGTCAGCCCGGCGTCGAACTATGCTGCGGACCTCCTGAGAGTCGCCCACGATGCCTACCGCGAGCTGCGGCAGGCCGACCAGGCCACCGAGGCGCTGAAGCGCATCATTTCGGGCTATCCCGAATCGCCGCTGGCCGGGTGGGCGGCCGAGGAGATGAAGCGGCGCTGAGCCGTGACGTTGCGGACCGGCCCTCAGACGCCCCGCATGCCGCGCCTGCTTGATTCCGCATTCAGGCCCCGCCATAATGCACCCGTCCAGAGCACTCCCCATGACGACGAGGGTCCTGAAGGCCGACGGGGGTAGAAGCGCCTCCGCCGCCAGGGAAGGCGCCAAAGCGCTCCAGGCCGGCGAGTTGGTCGGCTTTGCCACGGAGACCGTCTACGGCGTGGGCGCGATGGCGGCCGACCCGTCGGCGATGGAGCGGCTGCGCGAGCTCAAGAGCCGCCCGAAGCGCCCGTTCAGCGTGCACCTCGGCCGGCCCGCGGACGCCGCGCGATACGTCGCCAATCCCGGCAGCCGCGCCCGCCGACTCATGGCCAGCGCCTGGCCCGGGCCGGTGACCCTCCTGCTGCCCACCGGCGGTGCGTTGGCCGATGGGGGCCTCCAAGAGGCCGGGCTGCATGAGGTGCTCGCGGCCGGCGGGGTGATCGCGCTGCGGTGTCCCGACGAACCGGTGGCGCAGGCCATGCTCTCGAGCGTGCCCGGGCCCGTGGTGGCCTCCAGCGCGAACCTGACCGGGCAGCCGTCGGCGCGGACGGCCGAGGAGGTGCTCAAGGTCCTCGACGGGCGGTTCGAGGTGCTGATCGACAGCGGCCCGACGCGCTACGGAAAGGACAGCACGATCGTCCGCTTCGCCGACGACGGGCCGGAAATCGTCCGCCGCGGCGTCTACGACGAGCGGATGATCCGCAGGCTCATCCGCCGCCGGCTGTTGTTCGTGTGCACGGGCAACACGTGCCGAAGCCCGATGGCGGCCGGTCTGGCCAAGCAGGAGCTGGCCGAGCGCCTCGGGTGCACGGTGGGCGGGCTTCGGCGAGAGGGCGTGGAGGTGCTTTCGGCGGGGCTGTACGCCGGCACCGGGGCCCGCCCGACGCCCGAGGCCGTTGCCGCCGCCGACCGCCTCGGCGCGGCCATCGCCCGGCATCGCAGCCGCCCGGTAACTGCGGAGTTGATCGGTTCGGCGGACGTGGTATTCTGCATGACGGATCTTCACGTGGCCGAGGTCCGGCGGATGGCGCCATCGGCGGGGGGCCGGGTCCGCCGGCTGAGCCCGCGGCGGGACATCCGCGATCCGATCGGCGGCGGGCAGGAGGCCTACCGCCGGACCGCGGAGGAGATCCTGGCGTCGCTTCGGGACGGTTTGTCGGAAATCGGGCTGTGAAGGCTCCGCCCCCGGACGAGGCCGTGTGCTTGGCCGCACCGAGCGCATGAGCCCGGCCGGCATGAGAGGAAGCCATGAGAATCGCACTGGCGGCTGATCATCGCGGGCACGCGGCGAAGGAGAAGATCGCCGTCGTGCTCAGTGAGCTGGGGCATCAGATCCTGGACATGGGGACGAACAGTTCCCGGAGCTGCGACTACCCGGATCTGGCGTTCCCGGCGGCAAAGGCGGTGGCGGAGAACCGGGTCGAGAGGGCCATCACCGTCTGCGGCAGCGGCATCGGGATGACGATCTGCACGAACAAGGTTCACGGGGTTCGGGCGGCGTTGTGCCACGACGAGCTGACCGCGCAGATGTCGCGCCGGCACAACGACGCCAACGTGCTCTGCCTGGCCAGTGACGTGATGGGCGACGAGCTGATGCGCCGGATCGTGATCAGTTGGCTCGACACGCCGTTCGACAGCGGGGGGCGGCATGAACGCCGCGTTCGCAAGATCGGCTGGATCGAGCGGGGCCGCGACCCCGGCCTGTACGACGAGCAGGACGGCCTGACCAACGACGCCAACGCGCCGTAGCGGCGCCGCCGCCCGCCCCATCGCTAGTCGGAGGGGAACCCGGCCACCGCGGGGTCGCTGCCGATGAGCGTCAGCACGTCGCCGGGCAGGATCACGTCCTTCGGGCCCGGGCCGGGAATGATCGACTCGCGCCCGGCCTGGCCGCTGTCGCCGCCCGCCTTCGTCTCCGTCCGCCGGATGGCCACCACGAGCACGTCATACTCCCGGTGGACGTGCAGCTCCTCGAGCGTCTTGTTGTGAAACTGCTTGGGAGCCGCCACCTGCACCAGGCTGTAGCCCTCGGCCAGGGGGATGCGCTCGAGGATCGTCGGCGCCAGCAGCTTGTCGCGCCATCGCTCCGCTGATTCGTGCTCCGGGTTGACGATGCCGTCGGCGCCGATGCGCGAGAGGATTTGGCCGTGGATGCTGGTCTGGGCGCGGGCGATCACGCGCGGCACGCCCAGCTGCTTGAGGATCACCGTCGTCAGCGAGCTCGACTCCAGGTCGGAGCCGATGCCCACCACCGCCACGTCCACCTTGTCGATGCCCTGCGCGCGCAGCGCCTGCTCGTCGGTGCAGTCGAGGCAGACGGCGACGGTCACCTTGTCGCGGGCGGACTCCACCAGCTCGCGGTCGCTGTCCACGGCGATGACTTCGGCTCCGCTGGCCGACAGCAGCGTCGCCAGACGCATGCCGAAGCGTCCCAGTCCGATCACGGCGAATCGTGTCATGGCATCACCCGATCATTACGCTTTCCGTGGGGTAAGTGTAGTTGACGTGCTTCATCCTGGCGGTCAGGCCGAGCAGGAGGGTGAGCGGCCCGAGCCGCCCGAGGAACATCGCGGCGATGATGACGCCTTTGGCGAAGTCCGTGAGCGCCCGGGTGACGCCGGTGCTGAGCCCGACCGTCCCGCAGGCGCTGCACGCCTCGAAGAGCAGGTCGATGAAGTCGTGCTTCTTCATGGCGACGGCCAGCAGCAGCGTCACGAGAGCTACCAGGCTCAGGTACAGCAGGGCCAGCGCCACCGTCTTCCGCAGCAGGTCCATCGAGATGCTCCGCCGGAACACCTCCAGCTCATTTCGCCGGCGCAGCAGGCCATACGTCGCCACCACCAGCAGGGCGAACGTCGCCGTCTTCATGCCGCCGGCCGTGCTCGCGGGGCTGCCCCCGATGACCATCAGGCCGCACATCCACAGCTTGCCGGCGTTGGACAGCCGGCCCATGTCCACGGTGTTGAACCCCGCCGTGCGGGCGGTGACCGATTGGAACGCCGCCGCGCGCAGCGTCCTCGCGGCGTCCAGGTCCTTCAGGCGTGCCGGGTCCGGCGGGCGCGTGGCGGGTTCGTCCGCCCGCAGCGGGTTCTGCCCGACCCGGGGCCTCTCGACGGGGAGCTTCTCGACCATCACGAGGACGACGGCCCCGACGACGAGCAGAGCGGCGCTGGTGGTCAGGACGATCTTGCTGTGCAGCGACAGCCGCGTGTCCGGGCCGAGCGGAATGAGGCGCGGACCCCAGACGGTCTGCCCCGCGAGCCACCGCAGGCGCGCCACCACCCATCGGGAGCAGTCCTGGAGCACGGGAAAGCCCAGGCCCCCGAGGATAATCAGCGGGGCCATGACGCCCATGATCTGCCAGTGTGTCCGCAGGGGCGCGGGCCAGCCCTCCGTCACGCCCTGCATCATGTTGTTGCCGTAAAGGGCGAAGCCCGCATTGCAGAAGGACGACACGCTGTGGAACACGCTGTGCCACGCCGCCCGCAGCGGCGACATCATCTGCCCGAATCCGTCCGGCGAGGCGGCGAACATGGGGTAGAGCATCACGGCGCCGGCGGCTTCGAGGGCGACGGTGACGAGGGCGACGAAGACGAGCACGCGGCCGAGCTCGCCCACGCGCTCCGTGGCGAGCATGTGCCCGATGCTCTTGCTGGTCCGCACGGACAGGCCCTTGCCGACCAGCATGGCGAGAATCGTTCCGAACATCATGATGCCCAGTCCGCCGAGCTGGATGAGCGACAGGATGACGGCCTGCCCGAACATGGTGAAGTGCGTGCCGGTGTCCTTCACGACGAGCCCGGTCACGCAGGTGGCGCTGACGGCGGTGAAGAGGGCATCGGTGTAGTACCATCGCGACGCGCTGCCGCGGACCGCCACCGGCAGCATCAGCAGGCCCGAGCCGATCAGACACAACAGCGCAAAGCTGCCCAGCAGCAGCCACGTCGGGTGGATGCCGCTCTCGGCGAAGCGCAGGTTCACGTTGACGCCGCGGATGATGAGGGCGATGAGGATGTACGCCTGGGTGATGATGACGTAGAGCGCCCCGGCCGAGAGGACCCCGCCGCGGACGTTCGCCCCGACGACGAGGCCCCCGGCGGCCAGAAGGATCAGGGCGAAGTCGATCCAGTTGTGGCGGAGGTAGTCGCCCCGGCGCGGGGCGATGTAGAGGCGACAGAACCGGTCGATCACGAACAGCGCCACGACCAGCATCTCGACCGTGTGCAGCAGCGGCTTGGGCAGCGGCGGCTCGTGGAAGCCGTACTCCAGGACGAGCGCCGCCACGGCCGCCACGCCCGAGCATGCCAGCATGACGTTCATGACGAGCCGCAGCCGCTCGCGTCGCTTGGCTGCCGATCTGGTGCCGTTTTCTGCCATGCCCTGGCCCGGCGTTGCCCGTTCCGCCAACCGGCCTCGCCGCCTTTGGTCCCGGCGGACCGCCCCTGCTGCCTGCCTCCTGCACGGCCTCCCCGGCCGCGAGGCGGCGCTACGTCTTGCCCTTGTAGACCTCGTCCGGGTCGAACACGCGCTCGGCGACCGCCTGCCACTGTCCCTCATCGTTCAGCCGGCGGAAGAAGCACGAGTAATAGCCCAGGTGGCACGCCGCGCCGTGCTGGGCGACCTCGATGACGAGCGTGTCCATGTCGCAGTCGGTGTAGATGGCCTTCACGTCCTGCGTGTGCCCCGACGACTCGCCTTTCATCCAGTACTTCTGCCGGCTGCGCGACCAGAAGTGCGTCTTGCCCGTCCGGATCGTCTCCCGCAGCGAGGTGGCGTTCATCCACGCCATCATCAGCACCTGCTTCGTCTCCGCGTCCACGCAGATGGCGGGAATCAGCCCGTCGGGCGTGTAGCACAGCGCCTTGATCGTCTGTTCGAGCTTGCTCATTCGTGGCCTCCCGCGGGCGTTGTGCGGCGCCGCGTGGAACGGTCATGCTATCGCGGGCCCGCTGCGTCGTCAAACGTGCGGCCCCTCGGCCTGCGGCATCTGGTTGCGCCGCACAGCGGGGAGGTGCCGGCCATTAGCGGGGCAGCGGCGGGGGAGCCTGGGCGCCGGCCCGCCGGCGGGCGTCGAGCAGGTCGGCCTCGGTGGCGAAGGGCCAACAGCCCCACTTGCCCGAGCCTAATCCCCGGGGAGCGTGCCGCACCGACGCCCGGGCCACGGCGCCCGCCGCCAGTGGCAGCAGGCACGCCAGCGCACAACTCAGCAGCAGGACGACCGTTGTCAGCAGCCATCCGCTCAGCCAGTCGAACAGCCACACCAGCCGCGCCATCACCCCGTCGATCATCGGCCAGAAGACGAGGAAGCCCCAAACCCATAGCCCGGCGAAGATGAGCTGACCGAAATCCCGCAGTCCCTCCGGGCGCGTGGGTATCCGCCGGGCATCGTGGCGGAGAAACAGACTGCACCGCTGCATGACGGCCACCGTGCGGCGGCGCTCGGGCTCGGACTGGCGATCGAGGCGGTCGTGGCCTGCCACGCGGAACAGCAAGGCGCCGATGTCATGAACGGGCCCGCCCGGCAGGTCCGTCGGCCAGCGGTGCCGGAACTCATCGCCGGTGGCCTCGCCGGCAAGGTAGGACTCGATGGCCTCGATGGCGCGCTCGCGCCGCCCGGCCTCCTCGGCGCTCACGTCAGATGCGGCGGAATCTTCCAGCATCGCCGTCGCCTCACGGGACATTCAACTCCGGCGCGGCCGTTCGGGCAAGTGACAAGGCCGCCACAGACAGCCCTACGCCCCCGCCAGGAGCTGGAGCCGCCCCTCGTAGGCCCTGAGCACTTCCCGGCGGAGTTCCTGGTGGTCCGGCGCCGTCAGGGCAGGGTCGTCCTTCACCATCTGGAACGCGTCGCGCCGCGCAAGGCGCAGCAGCTCGAAGTCCTCGCCCAGGTCGGCGACCTTCAGCTCCGGCAAACCGTGCTGCTTCGTCCCGAAAAACTCGCCCGGCCCGCGGATGCGCAGGTCTTCCTCGGCAATGCGGAAGCCGTCGTCGGTCTCCGTGAGCACCTCGAGCCGACGCCGGGCAATGGGGTTCCGCGGCTCGGCCACGAGGATGCAGGTGGCGTCTTCGCGTCCGCGGCCGATCCGCCCGCGAAGCTGATGAAGCTGCGACAGCCCGAACCGTTCGGCATGCATGACGACCATCACGTTCGCCGAGGCCACGTCCACACCGACCTCCACCACCACCGACGCCACGAGCGCCTGCACCTCGCCGCACCGGAAGGCGGCCATCGTAGCCTCCTTCCTCGCCGCCGGCATCTGCCCGTGGATGAGCCCCAGGCGGAACCCGGCGAGCGGCCCGTCGGCGAGCTCCCCGTAGGCCTCCTCCGCCGCCTTCAGCTCCAGTTGCGGCGACGGCGTGACCAGCGGGTAGATGAAGTACGCCTGCTGACCCCCGCGGAGCTTGCCGCGGACGAAGGCGAGCACCTCGTCGAGGCGGTCGGCGCCGAAGCAGCGCGTCTCCGTCCTGCCGCGGCCGGGGGGCATCTCGTCGATCACCGACACGTCCAGGTCGCCGAAGACGGTGAGCGCGAGCGTCCGCGGGATGGGCGTGGCCGTCATGACGAGGTAGTGGGGGGCGTAGCCTTTGCCGCGGAAGCGCGACCGCTGGCGGACGCCGAACTTGTGCTGCTCGTCGACGACGACGAGCGCCAGGCGGGCGAACTTCACGTCCCGGCCGATCAGGGCATGGGTACCGACGGCGATGTCGATCGCGCCGGTGGCGAGGCCGTCGAGAAGTCGCGACCGCTCGGCGGCGGGCTGCCCGCCGATCAGCAGCTCGGTGCGCACTTTGCTGCCGGCGAGATACTCGCGAATCTTGCGGTGGTGCTGGGAGGCGAGGATTTCGGTGGGGGCCATGATGGCCGCCTGCCGCCGGTTCGCCACGGCCAGCAGCGCGGCATGCAGCGCCACCACCGTCTTGCCGCTGCCGACGTCGCCCTGAAGGAGCCGGTTCATCGGGCGTTCGCGCGCGAGGTCGGCGGTGATGTCGGCGACGGCCCGGTCCTGCGCGCCGGTCAGCTCGAACGGGAAGCGCGCTCGAATCCGCCGGTCGATCGCCTCGGTGTTCGGCAGCGGATGCGCCGGCCGGCTCACCTGGCGCATTCGGGTCAGGGCGATGCCGACCTGCATCAGCAGGCATTCGTCGTAGGCCATTCGCCGCCGGGCCGACTCCCAATGCTCCCGGTCCTCGGGGCGGTGCATCGCGGCGACGGCCTCGGGGCGCGGCATCAGCGCGCGCCGGCGGCGGTGCTCCGGCGGGAGGATCTCGGGAATGAGGCCCTCGGCCTGTGGCAGCACCTTCTGGGCGATCCGCCCGATGACCGCGCTGTTGAGGCCCGCCCCGGCGGGGTAGACCGGCAGCAGCTCGTCGGCGCTGAGGTCCGTCGCCTCGGGCTCCCAGATCGCCTGCCACTTGGGATTGATGAACTGCGGATGCTCGCGGTAGACGCTCACCTTGCCGTTCACCGCGATGTGGAGCCCCTCGACGATCTTGTCCCGCAGGTACCCCCCGTGGAACCACTTCACGAGCACCCATCCGGTGCCGTCATCGAGCTGGCAGGAGAACCACGGCCGGCGGCTGAAGAGGTTCTCCTCTGTGGCGAGCACCTCCCCGGCGACGGAGGCGGTCTCCTCATTGCCGCGGAGGGAGCCGATGGGCTGCACCTGGCGGCGGAGGTCGAACCGGCGGGGGAAGTACAGCAGCAGGTCCTCAACGGTGCGAATGCCCAGTTCGGCGAGCTGCTCTGCGCGCCGGGGCCCGACGCCCTTGACGTACTGAACCGGCGTATCGAGCTCGAGTGTGGCCACGGGCCGCCGTGTGGGGTGTTACCGGGGCGGCAGCGTGAGCTTCCTGCCGACGGGAAGGCGTCGCGGCTGGATGCCGGGGTTCGCCGCGACGATCTCCGGCCATCGCTTCGAGCTGCCCAGGAGCCGCTCGGCGATCGACCAGAGCGTGTCGCCCTTCCGGACCGTGTACTCCGTCGGCGGGGAGGGCGTCGGCGTCGGCGGCGCTGTCACCTCCGGCTGCGGGGTGGGCGCCAGCGACGTATCCAGCGGGCCGACCGCCTCGGGCGGCTTCGCCGCCGTCTCCGGTTGGGCCACCGGCCTCAACTCGCCCATCGGCCGCGTCGGAATCGCCGGCTCGGCCGTCTTGGGCTCCTGGGGCTTCTCGCACCCGACGGCCGCAAGAGCCGCCACAAGTGCCACCGCTGACAGATGCCTCATCGCATCCCCTTTCCATCCGTGACCGCGATCAGAAGTCGCCTCTGCGGACACTCTACCGCCGCCGCGCCCGGATTGCATGCCTTTTTGCCCGTGCCGGGGTTGGTCCGGACCTCATGAGGGGTTGGGCGGCCTCAGGCGGCTGAGGCCGGAGGCGAGCTCGAGCATGCGGGCAGCGCGGAGGATGGTCTGCTCACCGAGGGCCGGGCCGATAAGCTGCGCCCCGATCGGCAGCCCGGCTTCCGACAGGCCCGCCGGCAGCGACAGCCCCGGCAGCCCCGCGAGGTTCAGCGAGCTGGTGTAGATGTCCGCGAGGTACATCTGAAGTGGGTCGGCCGTCTTCTCCCCCAGACGGAACGCCGGTGTGGGCGTCACCGGGCACAGCAGCACGTCGCACGACTCGAACGCCGCGTCGAAGTCGTTCTTGATGAGGCGGCGGACCTTGAGAGCCTTGTTGTAGTACGCGTCGTAGTATCCGGCCGACAGCGTGTAGGTGCCGAGCATAATGCGGCGCTTGACCTCCTCGCCGAAACCTTCCGCCCGGGTGCGGCAGTAGAGCTCGACGATGTCGGCGGCGCGTTCGCCCGTGCGATGGCCGTAGTGCACGCCGTCGTACCGCGCCAGGTTGCTCGACGCCTCCGCCATGCACACGATGTAGTAGCACGCCACGGCGTACGAGCTGATGGCGCCGCCGTCGTCCACGTCGATGCGGCTGTGCGGGAGGGACACCTCGACGACGGCCGCGCCGAGCGATTCATACGCCTT
>CAZMDT010000112.1:0-9125 GCA_964564965.1 uncultured Planctomycetaceae bacterium
TTGATGCCGAACTTCCGCATGATCCTCGGTCCGCGAACGGGCCCGTAGAGCTCGCAGGCGGCCCCGAAGTGCTCCGCCAGCAGCGCCCGCTGCTCGGCGAGGCCGGGCCGGTGCGGCTCGTGCCCGGCGGCCAGGTCTCGCACCTGCCGGAAGAACCACGGGTTGCCCAGCGCCGCGCGGGCGGCCGCCACGGCATCAACGCCCGTCTCATCAAGCATGTCCAGTGCCGCCCGCGGCGTCAGCACGTCGCCGGAGCCGATGATCGTCCGGTCGGCGAAGTGCCGCTTCACCTGGCGGATGAACGCCCAGTCGGCGGGGCCGGCGTACTTCTGCTCGACGCTGCGGGCGTGAGCGCATACGGCGGCCGCGCCCGCGCTGAAGGCCCCGTCCGCGATCCGCCAGAACGCCTCCTCGCCGTCGCCGTTGGCAAAACGCCGGCGGAGCTTGACGGTGACGGGGCAATCGACGGCCGCCACCACGGCGCGGACAATCTCCACGGCCGCCGCGGGCTCGCGCATGAGGTATCCCCCGCGCCGCCGGCGCAGCGCCTTCCGCACGGGGCACGCGAGGTTGAGGTCCACCACGTCGAAGCCGGCCTCGCGCAGGGCGACGGCCGCCCGCGCCATCGTGGCCGGGTCGCTGCCGATGAGCTGCCCGGCGACCGGGTGCTCGTCACCGGCGATCCGCAGCAGGCGCCGCGGCAGCTTGCCCCTTGCCAGCACCGATCTGTCGAGCAGCATCTCCGTGGCGACGTACGGCGCCCCCAGCCGCCGGCAGATTCGCCGGTACGCCATGTCCGTGTACCCCGCCAGCGGCGCCAGCACCACCGGGAAGGCGATCTCCACGTCGCCGATGCGGAATGACCCGAGCTGTCGGCCCACGGCGACAGTATAGCCGACGGGCGCCGGTTGCACCCCCGCCGGCCTGCGGCGTACCATCGCTGCATGCGCTCCGGCCGCGGACCCATCGTGGCGCTCGTGTCGCTCGGCTGTCCGAAGAACCTCGTGGACAGTGAGCGGATGCTCGCGCACCTGGCGGAGGCGGGCGGCGTGGTCGGCGCGCCGATGGACGAGGCGGATGTGATCGTGGTGAACACGTGCGGCTTCGTATCGGCGGCGAGGGCCGAGTCGCTCGCCGTCATTCGCGAGGCGGTGACGCTGAAGGCCGCCGGGCGGGCGCGGCGCGTCGTCGTCGCCGGCTGCCTCGTGAACCGCGACGCCGAGAGGCTCTACGAGCTGGCGCCCGGCATCGACGCGATTATCGGGGTGAACGACCGGGCCGCGATCGTCGAGGCCGTGGTGGGCCAGCGCCGCCTCAGCAAGGTCTCGCCGTGCCCCGGTGGCATCGGGGGCGACTCGCCGCGGTTCCGGCTGACGCCGCGCCACACGGCCTATCTGCGGATCTCCGAAGGCTGCTCCCGCCGGTGCACGTTCTGCACCATCCCCGCTCTCCGCGGGCCGTTCCGCTCGAAGCCGCCGGAGGCCGTCCTCGCGGAAGCGCGAGAACTCGTCGCCGACGGCGCCGTGGAGCTGAACGTCATCGGTCAGGACACCACCGCTTACGGCGCCGGCCTCGCCGTCCGGGCGAACCTGGCGACGCTACTGCGACGGCTCGACCGCGTGGACGGCGTCGAGTGGATCCGGCTGCTCTACGCCTATCCGAAGGGCTTCACGGCCGCGCTCATCGACGCCATGGCGGATTGCGAGCACGTCGTGCCGTACGTGGATGTGCCGCTTCAGCACGTCAACGACCGCCTCCTCCGGCAAATGGGGCGCGGCGTGTCGCGCGGCGCCATCGAGCGCCTGGTGGGCCGCCTCCGGCAGCGCGTGGCGGGCCTCGTGCTCCGCACCACCTTCATCGTCGGCTTCCCCGGCGAGACCGACGCCGAGTTCGAGGATTTGCTGGCGTTCGTCAAGGCGTTCCGCTTCGACGCCGCGGGCGTGTTCGAGTTCTCGCCCGAGGAAGGCACACCCGCCGCCGGCATGAGGCCCCGCGTGCCGCCCGACGTGAAGGCCGAGCGACGCCGACAGCTCATGCTCGCCCAGCAGGAGATCGCCTTCGCCCGCAGCGCGGCCGCCGTCGGCTCGCCCGTCACCGTGCTCGTTGACGGCGTGGACCCCTCCGGCCGTTGCGTCGCCCGCCACTACGGCCAGGCGCCGGACATCGACAGCGTCTGCCTCCTTACCGATGAGCGCCCCCCCGGAACGTTTGTCTCCGGCACGGTCGCCGATTACGATGGCTACGACCTCGTCGTCGAGCCCAGAGGATGAAACGCAGCATTCCCAACCTGCTGACCGTCGGCCGCGTGGGCCTCGCCGGCGTGTTCTTCGTCCTGCTGGGGCTCTATGACGCTGCCGACGAGGGCGGCCGCTGGCTGCTGAACGCGGCGCTGGTGCTGTACCTGGTGGCGGGCGCCACGGACGTGCTCGACGGGTGGCTCGCCCGCCGCTGGAACGCCGCGAGCACCTTCGGGCGGATGATCGACCCCATCGTGGACAAGGTGCTCATCGTCGGCGCTTTCGTGATGCTCGCCGGGCCGAACTTCGTCACGACGTGGTTCTGCACGTGCGACATGCCCTTCGTCCGGCCCGTCTGGTTCACCGGCGGGTACGTCTCGGGCGTCTGGCCGTGGATGGTCGTGGTGATGCTCGCGCGGGAGTTCATCGTCTCGGGCGTGCGGGGCTACAGCGAGTCGCGCGGCGTGCTGTTTCCCGCCACGCCCGCCGGCAAGATCAAGATGTTCGTCCAGTCGGCGGCCATCTGCGCGGTACTGTTCCAGGCGGCCAACCTGTGCGAGCTGCGCTGGGCGATCCTCACCCGCGCCGCGATCGTCTGGTTGGCGGTGATCGTCACCGTGCTGAGCGGGTTCATGTATATCGGGCGAGCGAGACGGCTGTTGAGGGGGGACCCGCGGAGCGGCGATGAGCGCCCTGCATAGGATCGTCGTCACCGGCCTCGGCACCGGCTACCTGCCCGTGGCGCCGGGCACGTGGGGCTCCGCCGTCATCGCGGGGCTTTACCTGCTCGTGGCGTGCGCCTCCGGCGGCAGCCAGCTCTGGGTGACGGGCGTGATGGCCGTCGTCCTCGTCGCCGCCTCGGCGGCGTGCGTGGCGCTCGGGCCGTACGCCGAGAAGCAGTGGGGCAGGAAGGACCCCGGCCGCTGTGTCATCGACGAGTGGGCGGGACAGGCGCTGACGTACGTCGCTTTGCCTCTGACAGGCGACTGGTACGACTGGCTGATCGTGTGTGCGGCCGGGTTCGTGGCGTTTCGCCTGTTCGACATCGTGAAGGTTCCCCCGGCGCCGCGCCTGGAGAAGCTGCCGGGCGGGTGGGGCATTTTGGCCGACGACCTCGCAGCCGGCGTGTATGCCAACGTGGTTTGCCAACTCGCCATCCGCTGCGCGTTTGGCTTCACGTGCTGATCAGCAATCAGCGGACAGCGGGGTCATTGGTGACCGGCGATCCCGGCGTGCCGGGACTCACGGCCGGGCGCGAGGGGAACTGGATGCGGAAGAACCGCGCGTACTTGCCGTCGCGGGCGAGCAGCTCCGCGTGCGTGCCGTGCTCGATGATCCGCCCGCGGTCCACGAAGAAGATCTGGTCCGCGTGGAAGATCGTCGAGAGCCGGTGGGCGATGGCGAACGTCGTCCGCCCCCGGCGCAGGTGCTCCATCGCCTGCTGGATCAGCCGCTCCGTCTCCGGATCGACCGAGGAGGTCGCCTCGTCCAGCAGCAGGATCTGCGGGTCCCGCAGCAGCGCCCGGGCGATCGACACCCGCTGTCGCTGGCCCTCCGAGAGTTTCACTCCGCGCTTGCCGATCGCCGTGTCGTAGCCGGCGGGCATCTGCTCCACGAACGGGGCGGCGTTGGCCATGACGGCGGCCTCGACGATCTCCTCCCGGCTGGCGCCCGGGCGCCCGTAGCCGACGTTCTCCGCCACCGTGCCGGAGAACAGGAAGTCGTCCTGCATCACCATGCCGATGTGCGCCCGCAGCGAGCGCTGGGTGAGGTCGCGGATGTCATGCCCGTCGATGAGGATGCGGCCGCGGAACGGCTCGTAGAAGCGCGGGATCAGCCGGGTGATCGTCGTCTTACCGGCCCCGCTCGGCCCGACGAGGGCGACCATCTGTCCAGGCTTCGCGGTGAGGGTGATGCCTCTGAGGATGGGCTCGTCGTCGTAGCGGAAGTGGACGTCCTCGAAGCGGACCTCACCGTGGCAGGCGGCCAGCTCGCGCGCGCCCGGACAGTCCTGGATGTCCGGGTCGATGTCCATGTACTCCCAGAACCGCTCGATGGAGGCGAAGAACTGCCCCGCCTGCTCGGTGATCATCACCATCCGCATGATGGGATGGAGGAAGTACCCCATCAGCATGATGAAGGCGAAGAGCTGCCCGAGGGTCAGGGCGCCCTGCATGACCATGTAGCCGCCGTAGAGGATCACCACGGCCAGGCCGATGTTGTGGATCAGGATGGCGCCGGGAAACAACACGCACATGCGGCGGATGACGGCCATCCGGCTGCGGTAGTGGCTGGTGTTCTGGCGGGCGATGGCCTCGTACTCGCGGTCCTCGCCGCTGAAGGCCTTGATGACGCGGATGCCGTTGAGGTTCTCCTCCAGCACGTCCGACAGCGACGCCTTGCGCTCACGGACCTCGCGGAAGCTGCGCCACATGCGCCGGGCTGTGCGCTGCGTAAAGACCATCATCAGCGGGACGAACGCCATCGCCACCAGCGCCAGCCGCCATTGCTGAATGAACATCAGCACCATCACGCCGAGGATCATCACCACTGCCAGGACGACGGCCTCCGGGCCGTGGTGCACCACCTCCTCCACGACGTTAATGTCGTCCACCAGGCGCGACATCAGCCCGCCCGCCTTCGTGCGGTCGTGGAACGACATCGACAGCTTCTGGAAATGCCCGTACAGGTCGTTCCGGAGGCGCGACGTGATGCCCTGGGCGACCTCGTGGCCCCAGTATTCCTTGAAGGCCGCGATGGCAAAGAACAGCACGAAGATGCCGACGATCGCCCCGGCCGTCATCAGCAGCAGGTGGCGGTCGCCCGCCGGGATCGCCACGTCGATGAGGTACCGCACCACCAGCGGCGGCAGGATGACCAGCACCACGGCCAGCACGTGCAGCGACTGCACGAACCAGAACATGCCCCGGCGCGGACGGATGTATCGCCGGGCGAAGCGGACCACGTTGTGCCAGTTGGGACGCATCATCCTCGGTGTCCCGCCCGGGGCGACCGGGGGACGAGGCGCCAACCAACCCCAAACCCGAAGCGAAAGCAAGCGCCGATCCGGGCGCTCGCGGCTCGCAGTGCCCAGGCGGCGCTGCGGGTGCGCCCGGCCACGTCGTGTGGCGCAGAATCCGCTATAATCACGCAAATGGACCAGGAACTCGCCGCGCGCGCCAGGCAGCTTGCCGCGGACATCGGCTACGTCGCCTGCGGCATCACTACGGCCGAGCCCTTCGATCGCTACGCCGAGGCGCTGGGCGCCTGCATCCGTGCGTTCCCCGAGGCCTCGCCGCTCTACCAGCCGCTGCGCATCCGGGTGGACCCCCGTCGCGACGCGCCATGGGTCCACTCCGTGGTGGTGTGCATCCGCCGCTACGGCAAGTATCGCCTGCCGGGCCGGCTCGGCGATCACATCGGGCGGAACTACCTCGCGGACCGCCGGAGTGAGTCCTGCCCCGACCATGACTGGCCCGCCCGGATGACCGAGGGGTTGCGAGAGCTGGGGCTTCGCCTCAAACGGGGGGGCTGCCCCGACCGCGCCGCGGCCGCCCGCGCGGGCGTCGCCCGGATCGGGCGCAACGGCTTCGCCTACCACCCGACGTGCGGCTCATGGCTCAACATCGAGACGTGGCGAATCGACGCCGGGCTGCCCCCCGACGAGCCGACGTACGACGTGCCCTGCCCGCCCGAATGCCGCGCCTGCATGGACGCCTGTCCGACCGGCGCGATCGTCGGACCGTTCCTGATGCGACTGGACCGCTGCGTGGCCTACCTGACCTACCACGCCCCGTGGCCGGTGGCACCAGACCTGTGGGCGCGGATGGGCCCGTGGGTGTACGGCTGCGACGCCTGCCAGCTTGCCTGCCCGCTGAACCGCGGCAAATGGATGGCGGACGAGCCGGCGCCGTGGCTGGACGCCGTGCGCGAGGAGCTGCGCCTGGAGTTCCTGGCCACCATGGACGCCCGGACGTACCGGGACGTGGTCCACCCGCTGTTCTGGTATATCTCACCGGACGACCTCGATCGCTGGCACGACAACGCCCGCCGGGCGTTGGAGCACGGCGGGGCCAAATCCTGACCCACCGTTGCCCGGCCCCGACGTGCCTGTTAGATTCCCCCCCCCGGGGCCGGCGTGATTCGGTGCCCCCCCGCCGGGGGGCCGCCAGGGAAAAGGACCATGCAGGCGAAGACCGGCTTCAACAATGAGCGGTACCTCGCGGAACAGACGGAGGCGATCCTCGAGCGGGTCGCGCGGTTCGGCAACAAGCTGTACCTGGAGTTCGGCGGGAAGCTGCTGTTCGACTACCACGCCATGCGCGTGCTGCCGGGCTTCGACCCGAACGTGAAGATGCGCCTGCTGCGGAACCTCCGCGACCGCGCGGACATCATCCTGTGCATCTTCGCGGGGGACATCGAACGCAAGAAGGTCCGCGCCGACTTCGGCATCACCTACGACTCCGACGCCTTCAAGCTCATCGACGACCTGCGCGAGTGGGGGCTCGACGTCCGGGCCGTCGTCATCACGCGCTTCGGCGACCAGCCCTCCGCCGTGGCGTTCAGAAACAAGCTCGAGCGCCGCGGCGTCCGCGTCTACACACACCGGGCCATCCGGGGGTACCCCTCCGACGTGGACCTCATCGTCAGCGAGGCCGGCTACGGCGCCAACGAGTACATCGAAACCAGCCATCCGCTCGTGGTGGTCACCGGCCCGGGGCCCAACAGCGGCAAGATGGCCACCTGCCTCTCGCAGGTCTATCACGAGCAGAGGCGCGGCGTCCGCGCGGGGTACGCCAAGTTCGAGACGTTCCCCATCTGGAACCTGCCGCTCGACCACCCGGTGAACGTCGCCTACGAGGCCGCCACCGCCGACCTGCGCGACGTGAACCTCATCGACCCGTTCCACCTCGCCGCCTACGGCGAGCAGGCCGTCAACTACAACCGCGACGTCGAATCCTTCCCCGTCCTGAGGACGATCCTCGGGCGGATCGTGGGCGATTCGGCCTACCGTTCGCCGACGGACATGGGGGTGAACCGCGCGGGCTTCGCGATCGAGGACGATTCGGCCGTCCGCGAGGCCGCCAAGCAGGAGATCCTGCGGCGGCGGTTCCGCTACGCCTGCGAGTACGCGATGGGTATGACCGACAAGGCGACGGTGGAGCGGGTGGAGATGCTGATGAAGCAGTTCGACCTGTCCTCGGCGGACCGCCCGGTGGTGGCGGCGGCGCGCCGGGCGGCGGCCGAGGCAGAAGGCGCCGCCGACAAGGGGCACAAGGGCGTCTTCTCCGGAGCCGCCATCGAGCTGCCGGACGGGGGCATCGTCACGGGGCGGAACTCGCCCCTGATGCACGGCGCGAGCAGCCTGGTCCTGAACGCCATCAAGCATCTGGCGGCCCTGCCGCCGAGCCTGCACCTGCTGTCCCTGAACGTCATGGAATCCATCGGCGAGATGAAGACCACGGTCCTGGGGCGGAAGTCCGTCAGCCTCGACCTGGAAGAGACGCTGATTGCGCTGAGCATCTCCTCGACCACGAACCCGACGGCGCACCTGGCGATGGAGAAGCTGAAGGAGCTTTGCGGCTGCGAGGTGCACCTGACGCACATGCCGACCCCCGGCGACGAGACCGGCCTGCGGCGCCTCGGCGTGAACCTGACCAGCGACCCCAGCTTCGCCACGCGGAACCTGTTCGCGGGGTGAGTTCCAGAGGCGGACCGGCGGGGCGACGAGGGTCCCCCGGCAGCGACACAGAGGCCCAGAGAGCCGGAGAGAAGAGTCTGTTCCGTTGCTCTCTACCTCTGTCCTTCCGGGCCTCCCTGCCTGCCTGGCGGCAGCGGGACGATCTCCCACGTCTCGGACTCGTTGGACACCACAGCGCCCGGAATGCCGTACACGCTCACCAGGCCTTCGTACCGCCCGAGGACCACGCCGCGCTGCATCGGGTCGATCCGTCTACACGTCGTGCCGTCCGGCAGCGGCGTGAAGCCGATCATCCGGCCACCCGGCGTTTCATAGGTGCAGAGCCATTCCCGAACCACCGGTGTGCCTTCGGGCGCGCCCCAGTTCCATTGCACGAAGGAGCAGATGGCCCGCGTGGCATCGTTCTTCAGCCAGACGCCGGCAAGGTGTGCGCTGTGCCTGCGCCCCTCCGGCGGCCGGGCCAGGTGGGTGACCTCGCCCGTGTCGAGGTCCTGGAGCACGTAGGAGTAGTCCAGGGCGTCGTAGTTCTGGTAGTACGCGGCGAACCACCGCTCGTCGACCACGAACAGACGGCTGAAACACATGCTCGGGCGATAGCTGGCGATCAGCTCGCCCGTGTTCACATCCCAGACCACGACCTGTTCGTCCGACCCGGCCGCCACACGCCGCCCGTCGCAGCGGAACGCGCCGCGCTCCACGTTCTGGCCCGCCAGCGCGTCCCACCGCCGCAATTCGCGCTTCCGCGATGCGTCCAGCAGCCGCACGACGCCCCGGATGTCAACAACCAGTTGCATCGACCCGTCGGGAGAGGCCGCCTCCCACACGTACTCGGCGCCACGCTGATCGCCGGATGGCCGAGGCGGCGGGGCGGGGCGCGTTGCAGGGGTTACGACCGGGTCTTCGGACCGGCGAAACGTGTAGATGGCCGGCGGGGGCTCCCACTGCGTCCAGGCGTCGGGTCCGTCTGCACATCCGCCGGACGCTGCGACAGCCCAGAGCACAGCGGCGAACGCCGCTCCCCGCACCGACGCGAGCCACAAGTCGCCTGCGCCTCTTCTCATGGCCCTTTCCTTTCCAAGCCTCGGGTGGCCCCGGTCGGCGCCGGGGCCGGTCGGTCACAGATCGCGGCGCCGTCCGGGATGCGGACGGTGTGTTCCGCGGCCACGGCAGCGTCGCCATCGCACAGT
>CAZMDT010000113.1:0-484 GCA_964564965.1 uncultured Planctomycetaceae bacterium
GAACAGCTCGCGGAACCCCTTCTCGCGAACCATGCGTGCGACGATGCCGACGACGAAGGCATCGCGGGGAATGCCCAACTCGTCGCGGACGCGGGCGCCCTCGTCGGCGGCGAAGCGCCGGCGGTCGAAGACGCCGAGGTCCACGCCGTTGCCCAGCCACGTCAGCCGCCCCGGGGCGATCAGCCGCTCGCCCAGCAGCAGGTCGACATCCTCACGGCTCTGGCTGAGCACGTGGCTCGCGAGGCGGCAGGTGAGCACCTCCAGCCGCTTGAACAGCCCCCGCCGCAGGCCCGCCGCGGCGTGGAAGTAGAGCCCGTGGACGGTATTCACGCGGATCGGCACGCCGGCCAGCAGGGCCGCCGCCTGCCCCAGCAGCGCCGCCATCGGCGTGTGCGTGTGGACGATGTCCACGCGGTGCCGCCGGAACAGACGCGCCAGGCGCGCCAAGGCCCGCACGCACGCCGCCGGGCGGATGCTCCGCGGG